>DASRCD010000151.1:0-2130 GCA_035653315.1 Candidatus Angelobacter sp. | reverse complement strand
GCCGCGACTGGTTGTGGCAAGCACTGGGCTATTCAGCCTGGCTGGCGTGGTTTGTTTGCGCTATGTAATGGAACGTTACAACCTGAAGCGGATTGAACGCGGAATCGGAAACCAGCATGTGCTAATTGTAGGAAGCGGGGAGGTTGGCCAGGCGTTCAGGTCTTACCTGCAAAGCCACACACATCTGGGAAAAACATTTTGTGGCTTCGTTGATCTGGAGCCCTCCGCACAACCGTATTGTCTGGGAACTCCGGATGATCTGCCACGCATCCTGACGGAAAACTTTATTGATGAGATTTATTTCACACCGTCCACTAGCCGCGATCTTGTGGTCCGAATTGCCCTGGAGGCACGGCGCCAGCGCATTGGCGTTAAGGTGGTTCCTGACCTTTATGGTGGTCTGGCGATAGGCGCCGGAATGAACTACATCGGCTCTGTGCCTGTACTGGAATTGAATCGCCAGCCGATTCCAGCGCTAGGGCTTTTCGTTAAACGAATTATGGACCTATTCATCAGTACCGTGACTCTGGTGCTGATGTCCCCATTTTTGCTGCTTACGGCCATTGCTGTGAAATTTGATTCGCCTGGTCCAATTCTCTATAAAGCTTGGCGTGTAGGACGGAAGGGGCGGAAATTTCGCTGTTACAAGTTTCGTACCATGGTAGCTGACGCCGATGCGCGGAAAAATGGCTTAATGCACATGAACCAGCGCAATGGGGCTACATTCAAAATTGTGGACGACCCTCGGATTACCCGCTTCGGAAGGTTCCTCCGTAAGTACAGTATTGATGAATTGCCTCAACTTTTTAATGTGTTCAAAGGCGATATGAGTATTGTGGGGCCGCGCCCTCATCCGGAAGACGATTTCAAACGTTATGATCTGGAGCATTTCCGGCGGCTTGATGTTACTCCGGGGCTTACTGGTTTGTGGCAGGTCACGGCCCGCCATGATCCTTCATTTGAAAAGAATGTTTTACTCGACCTGGAATACATTGAAAACTGGAATGTGCTTCTGGATCTCAAGATCCTTCTGAAAACCATTCCTGTGGTGTTTAAAGGCACTGGACACTGAGTAATCAGGCGTAAGCGAAGTACTTCTCATAACCCTTTGAATCCCATACAATTTTGCTTACGCCAAAATTATGCGATTTTGCATCCTGATCAAAGCTTGGTTTGTTCACTGAACAAAAATGGAGGAAGTGCATGGCGCTTAAACGCGCATTAATTACCGGTGTGACCGGACAGGATGGTTCTTATCTTGCCGCATTCCTTCTGGATAAAGGCTAT
This sequence comes from Candidatus Angelobacter sp., assembly GCA_035653315.1. Lineage (GTDB taxonomy): Bacteria > Acidobacteriota > Terriglobia > Terriglobales > Acidobacteriaceae > Angelobacter. The sequence continues at coordinate 843 of DASRCD010000151.1, read as the reverse complement.
GAAGTGCATGGGATAAGGCGACGGTCCTCTTCTTTCAATACCGGCAGAATTGACCATCTGATTCAGGACCCGCACACTCCTGGCTGCCGCTTCTTCCTGCACTACGGTGATGCCACGGACTATAGCAGCCTTCTCCACACAATCCAGCTTGTTCAACCGGATGAGATTTACAATCTGGCGGCACAAAGTCATGTGGCAGTCTCCTTCGAACAGCCTGAGTACACGGTGGAATCTGATGCTTTAGGGCCACTGAGGATGTTGGAAGCAATCCGTATCCTCGGATTGCAGAAAAAAACGCGTTTCTATCAGGCTTCTACTTCTGAAATGTTTGGCAAGGCGCAGGAGGTTCCACAATCAGAGACCACGGTTTTTTATCCCAGGTCACCTTACGGCGTTGCAAAGTTGTATGCCCATTGGACCACAGTCAGCTATCGTGAGACCCATGGAATCTTCGCCTGTAGCGGCATTCTTTTTAATCATGAATCGCCTGTGCGGGGAGAAACTTTTGTTACCCGCAAAATTGTCCGCGCGCTTACGCGTATCCAACTTGGGCTGCAGGACTGCCTCCATTTAGGCAATCTGGATTCCCGGCGCGATTGGGGCCATGCCCGCGATTATGTGGAAGCCATGTGGCTGATGCTGCAACAGCCCCGGCCGGACGACTACGTAATCGCAACGGGAGCAACGCACTCCGTCCGCGAATTCGTCGATCTGGCTTTTTCCCACGCCGGTCTCGATTACCGCAAGTACGTCCTCGGCGACCCCGAGCTGTTCCGGCCAGCCGAGGTCAATCTGCTGCAGGGCGATTCGAGCAAAGCCCGCGCGAAGCTGGGCTGGAAGAAC
>DASRCD010000150.1:0-3897 GCA_035653315.1 Candidatus Angelobacter sp. | reverse complement strand
CAATTCCTCCGGCAGGCCCTGAAAGCACGGTACGCACCGGCTGCTCTGCCGCAGTGGACAAAGCGGTAATTCCGCCACTGGATTGCATGACAAAGATCCGTGCTGTATTGCCTGCGCTGGCGCGCTGTTGCAAGCTTTGCAGATAAGTCTGCATCACCGGCTGAAGATAGGCATTCACCAGCACCGTGCTGGCGCGCTCATATTCTCGGAATTCAGGAAGAATCTGGTGCGAAATTGAGAGCGGGACTTCCAGCTTTTTCAGCGCCTCAGCCACGGCGCGTTCATTGGCAGGATTTGCGAACGCAAACAACAGCGAGATGGCAATAGCTTGCGGGTTCTGCCTGGCCACCTGTTCTGCAAATTCCACCAGAGCTGCTGGTTCGGGCATGCGTAGCACAGCGCCTTCGAATGAAGTACGCTCTTTCACACCGAAACGTAATTCGGGAGGCGCTAATGGTGGATCTTTTTCAAAGAAGAAGTCGTAAAGCCTGGGACGATGTTGACGCCCGATCTCGATGGAATCTTCAAACCCAATCGTCGTAACAAATGCCACCCGAGCGCCCTTGCGCTGCAGAAGCGTATTCGTCCCCACGGTGGTCCCGTGCAAAACAACCACGTCATCGGCATCCTGCCTGATTTTATGAACGGCCCCCGCGATGGCCTGCGCCGGATCAGCAGGAGTGGAAAAAACTTTTAGAATGCGCAGCGTAGAGCCGTGCAGCCACACACAGTCGGTAAAGGTGCCGCCGCTATCAATGGCTATTCTAAGAGGAGTGCGCCTGGACATGGATCACGTGGTGAAACCCGCGATTCTAACATGCTGCGGAGTTCACAGCTTTTTTCCCATCAATAAGCCATCGATTGAATCGAGGTAATAACGCGGCAATACTTTCAATACGGAATAGCCATGCTTCTTGTAAAAGCGAAGCGCTGAGTCGTTATCGACTGCAACCTCAAGGGAAACATAATCGCAACCAACCTGCTTCAATTCAGCTTCAGCGGCAGCCATGAGCAACGTACCTATTCCACTGTGCTGAGTCTGTGGGGAAACATCAATGGTAATAATTTTTCCAACAGACCGCGATGCGCGCCTTGGCCGGAAATGGTCTGCAATGATGAAGCCCTGAATAGTCTGCTTATCCGTGGCAACAAGGGATATTGCCGTGGGCATCTCGAGGAAATAGTGCATCTCCTCTTTGCTATAGGCAATTCCTTCAATGAAACACGACTGATCTATTTCCAGGAGACGCGGGAAATCCGCAGGCTGGTATTTACGGACCTTGAACACCGAGATGGCCTGCTGCGATAACGAACCCTGCCGGCTCATGCTGCCCTGCTAAACGGGCCGCCGACCGGCTTTTTTACGGCAATCCTCGCAGACACCATAAATCTGAAAATTATGGCGGGTGGCATCAAAATGATATTTGCGCCCAATTTCTTCTTCCAGTTTGCTCACTTCAGGCGAAAAGAACTCAACCGAAGCCCCGCATTCAGTGCATACCATGTGGTGATGGTTGCGGCGATTGAACTGGTGCTCATAGCGCGCCATGCCGTCAGGAAACGGGACCGCGCTGGCCAATCCGCATTCTGAAAGCAATTTGAGCGTGCGATACACGGTAGTGAATCCGATCTTGGCATCTTTTTTCCTGACAAGACGGAAAAGCTCGTCCGTGGAAAGATGATCACGCGTTTCAAGAAAGGTGCGCAGGATGGTATCGCGCTGCTCAGTATGCTTCAGGCCCACACGCCGCAAATGCTTATAAAAAATCTCCTGGGCTTCACGGACGGATTCGCGCGTTGGCGGTGCGTGATCGTCTATACGTCTTTGCAGCATGTCTTGGCCCCTTGGTTCCCTAAATGGTAAATGAAAATGAATTTCATTTTCATTATACGCAAAATCCATCTGCCCTCAAGCGTTTATGAGGGATAAATTGCGCGCACAAAATTGAAACAGACCCTCGGCCCCCATCCAAGTTTCTTCGGTTGTGGATGCTGTTAACGATCTCGTAAAATCTGAACCCATGGCCACCACGAGCGTAAGAACGGCTGCTCCGCGCCGGAGTTTTCTTGGACTCCTGCTGAAAATTCTTTTCTGGACCATAGGTCTGGCGTTGATTGCCGCAGCCCTGGTGTTTGCATGGTTTTATAACGCTGCGCGTTCTTCACTGGCGCAGATGGATGGAACCATTTCCGTGGCTGGTCTGCAAGCTCCGGTCTCAGTGATTCGTGATGAGCATGGTGTTCCGCATTTGTCCGCGGCAAATCTGGAAGACCTGTTTTTTGCCCAGGGTTACGTCACTGCTCAGGACCGTTTATGGCAGATGGACCTTACCCGTCGCGCTGCCGGCGGTGAAATGGCGGAGATATTCCCTGCTTCCAGCGCACCCCAAGTGCCTACTTCCCGCACGCCTGGAAGTGCGCGTCCACGGCAGACATGGGTGGATTATGACAAACTGCAGCGCACTTTGCGGCTGCGCACCGTCTCAGAGCGCGTTACACAACAGCTCTCGCCGCGCGATCGCGCTTTTTTTGAAGCTTATGCGAAAGGCGTGAATGCGTACATTGATCAACACAGTGACAATCTGCCTATAGAGTTCCGCGTTCTTCAATACAAACCACGTCCCTGGACTGCTGTGGATTCCCTGCTGGTAGGAATCAGCATGAGCCAGTTGCTGAACCCGCAATATGAAATGGAATACTGGCGGGAAAAAATTGCGGCCAAGCTTCCGCCTGAATTAATGGCCGATCTTTATCCGCCAAGCTCTCCGCGCGATCATCCCCCGGCGAGCGAAGCCGGCCTGGCTGCAAATGCTCCTGCAATTTCGCCACAGCCGAAACCCGCCGGACATCTTACACATTTGTCGCTTCCTTCTCTTTTGTTCGGTCCGGCGTCCGCAGATAATTTTGATTCGTGTGAAGCCTGTTTGCCTGGCTCAAATAACTGGGTCGTCTCCGGCGCGCATACCGTGTCAGGCAAGCCGCTGCTCTCCAATGACATGCATCTGCCGCATCGGGTTCCCGGCGTGTGGTATGAAGTGCAACTGCACTCAGGCGACTTCAATATTGAAGGATTCTCACTGCCCGGACTTCCCTTTGTCGTGGTAGGACATAACCAGCGCATCGCGTGGGGATTTACCAATCTCAATCCTGACGTGCAGGATCTGTTCGTTGAAAACTTTAATTCAGCAGGCGAATACCAGACCCCCAGCGGCTGGCAAAAACCAGAAATTGACCATCAGACAATCCGTGTAAAGGGCCAGCCAGACGTTTCTTTTGACGTGGTTGTAACCCGCCACGGGCCTATCATTACTTCCTTTTTGCATGGTGAAACCAGGCAAATCGCCCTGGGATGGCTGGTCTATGATTCGCATGCGGTCAATGTTCCGCTCTTTGATCTTGATGCAGCGCAAAACTGGGAGCAGTTCCGCAAAGCGCTTTCTGTCTTTGCCACGCCTTCACAAAATGTTGTCTATGCTGATGTAGATGGCAACATTGGCTATCAGCCCATGGGCTTTGTGCCGATACGCGCTGCCGGCGATGGCACGGTCCCTGTTTCCGGCGCTGACGGAAAACATGACTGGACCGGCTATGTGCCGTTTGATCAGCTGCCCAGTCTTTATAATCCGCCATCCGGAATCATCGCCACAGCCAATTCAAAGATCACGCCGGATGGATATCCTTACCAGCTTGCTTCACAGTGGTACCCGCCGTATCGAGTAGAGCGTATTTATGAGCTGTTGAAGTCCGGCAAGAAGTTTTCACCTACGGACATGCTGGCCCTGCAAACGGACATCACATCCGACTATGACCACAGGATGGCGGAAAAATTGGTTTATGCCATTGACCATAGCTCCCGTGCGACAGATCGCACCCGCAAAGCTGCCGAAATCCTGCGCG
>DASRCD010000149.1:0-3874 GCA_035653315.1 Candidatus Angelobacter sp. | reverse complement strand
ATTTGCTCTTTTCCGGCGACAAAGGCGGTTTCGTGAAAAATAACATTCCTACCCGTCTTAAGCTGCTGATTGATGACTTGAGTCGCATCACCATTCACATCAAGCGCTTCAAGATGGAGAGGCTTTGGTTGCTGGCCAATTGGGACATCCTGAAGCACTGCTTCATTCGCCGTTGAGGTATTTGAGTTCTGCATGGCTTTCGAGTAATTGATAACCTTTGCGAACATCGCTTGTTCCATAAAATTCAAGGCCCGCTCCTGTGCGTCTAATGCTTGCTTCCCGTCCACTAATTGTGTTTGCAATGCCATATTATTCTTCCTTATTTTCCTGAGGGTTTTCTTTACCTTGGGGGTTCCTTAGACTGCTGAGTTGATTCGATCAATTGAGCCGTTTTGGCTTCGTCACAATATTTCTTTCTTAAAGCCGGATCGGCAACGATGCCCACGCCCAATTGGCGCACTGCTATATCGATGCTCTCTTCAATCTTGTCTTGAGGAAGGTTCTTGTCTATGGGATGACCCATTGCATCGAGGAACTTCAGGATTGCGGCATAGTTGCCCTTCTGTTTGGCTGCGGCTACCGCCTGATTGACCCCGGTGACACAATCAACGTCTCCTGTGGTGATGCCGGCGAGCTGCGTTTTATTCAGGTTGTTTTGCTGAGTTTGCGCGCTTGCCGCCGCTTGTTGATGCAGTTGCTGCAACCCAGATGGGAGTGTGCCAGCAAAAAAGTATCGGATCAGATCAGCCCGGGCAGCGGAAAATGGATAAACTGTGGAATCTTGTTTAACCTGTTGGAGCATGATCGTTTTGATGCGATCGCGGTTAGCTTCCATGCTGCTGGCGATCGCCTGGACGGTCTGCTGGCGGAAAAAGTTTTTATCAATTGAGAGATCAACCCCTGATACCCCAGAGAGGATGCCGCTCAACACCGTTTTAGCCCGAGCGCCGTTCGTTATGGTGCTGGCCGAAGAGAGTCCCAGTTCCAGGAAATCACCGCCCACTTTGAATGCGCCCTGGTTCAAATAAAGCTTTGTTTCGTAGTCGTAAAATACATAATCAATCTCGGCTATGATTCCGTACACCATCTTGTTGCGCAGTTTCACCTTCTCTGTATCAGCGGTAGCGGAATCATATTTAGTCAAATCGGTTTTGTAATTCTCCAGGGTATAGCTGCCGGTCTTATCTGGAGGCGCAACAACATTTGGCACCGTAGGACGTTCGAACCGCCCTAAGCAGCCGATTGTCAGCGGCAAAATTAGTATTGCCGCAAACTGCAAGCACGATGTGATAACTGCGAAGCGACGACGCATGTTTCCTCCAAAGAATCTCACCTGACTGCAGACCGAAAATACTGGTCTATTAACAGCTTTTTAGTGCTTCGAGGAGAGATTCATGACCAAGAAAACGTGCGTTCCAGCGAAAACCCTTTGCTGATTTGGAAAATTTCAATTTCCCAGCATTGCATTATTTGCAGCAACCAGGATAGGACTATTTACCGCTTTGGCCGCGGCCATCGGGCTTCCACGGTGGTGCCGATTCCTCCGCGCGGGCGGAACACGCCTTTCACAATCGCCCACTTGGGCTTGGCGGCGCGCACCACGTCTTCTAAAACCTGGTTCACAATATTTTCCTGAAAGATGCCAAGGTTGCGATACTGCGTTAAATATTCCTTAAGCGACTTGAGTTCCAGGCAAAGTTTGGCGGGCATGTAGCGGATTTCCAGCACGCCAAAATCAGGCAGGCTGGTTTTTGGGCAAACCGAGGTAAACTCCGGCACGTCAATGACGATTTCATAAGCAGGAAACTGGTTGGGCCAGGTATCAATTTCAGGAAAGCTGTGATCGAGACCGGCCTTTGCGTGATCGTCGGTATAACCTGTACGATGTGACATCAGGTTTATTGTAACAATCCTTAAAAGGCACCACGTGGGGCGTGGCGATCATCTAAAATTAGAGCTTTCCGGCAGCTTAATAAGTTGCGTGATCCGAACGCAGGTTTTCTGCATGGCACACGCTTGGATATACTTAGAAGCTTAAACACTGGCAAAAATTTAATTCATGGCGAACCAAGTCCCCAAAAATAACGGTAATGGCAAGCGGCTGACTGTGATTGTGGCAATTGCCGTGGTCGCGCTGCTGCTTTTTACCGGAATTAACCGGCGCCACACAGTGGTTGCCGTGCGGGCAGAGACAGTGCAGCGCCAGGAAATTGCCAGCGTGATCTCCACGAACGGGAAAATTGAGCCGGTAAACAGCTTTGAGGCGCATGCTCCCGCGCCGGCCACGGTGAAAAAAGTGCTGGTGGCGGAAGGCGACAGGGTAAAAGCAGGCCAGTTGCTGGTGCAGCTTGACGATGCGGAGGCCCGCTCACAAGCCGCGCGCGCGCTGGCACAATTGCGGTCGGCAGAAGCATCCATCCAAGCGGTGAAATCCGGCGGCACACAGGAAGAGGTCCTTACCATCCGCGCCGACCTGACCAAGGCGCAGGCAGAACGGGACGAGGCGCAACGCAATCTGCAGGCGATCCAAAAACTGCAACAGAATGGGGCCGCTGCTCCCGCGGAAGTAGAGGCAGCCCAGAACCGGCTGAAGAAAGCAGAAGCAGATACACAGCTTTTGCAGTCAAAGATGAATAGCCGTTTCTCCTCGCCTGAGGTTGTGAAAGTGGAAGCTTCAGCCGCTGAGGCCCGCGCAGCGTATGAGGCGGCAGAAGACCTGCTGAAACATTCCAATGTGACGGCCCCTTTTTCCGGAACCGTATATCAGGTGCCGGTACGGACCGGAGCATACGTAAACGGCGGAGAATTGCTGGTGCAGGTGGCGAACCTGGAAAAAGTCCGGGTGCGCGCATTTGTAGATGAACCGGAAATCGGACGGCTCTCCCGAGGGCAGCAGGTGGACGTGCAGTGGGACGCAATTCCGGGCCGTATATGGAAAGGCAATCTTGTCCGCGTGCCAACTTCCGTAACCACGGTGGGAACACGCACGGTAGGCGAGATCACCACAGAGATTGACAATGCCGACCGCAAGCTTTTACCCAACGTGAATGTAAATGTAAGCATTATTACGGCGCAGCATGACAATGCGCTTACGGTTTCCCGCGAAGCCGTGCATGACATTAATGGAAAGCGCTATGTCTATACCATCCACGATGACAAGATTCAATCGCAGGAAGTCCAGACCGGGCTTTCCAGCCTGACGCGCGTTGAAGTTGTGAAAGGCGTGAATGACGGAACGGAAGTGGCCCTGGGCGCAACCAACGCGCAACCTCTGCACAATGGCATGGACGTAAAGGTGGTTGAGCGTTGACGGTACTTTCCCGGTTTGTAGTCCTGTTGGTTTTTGCCCTTGCTCCAATCGCTGTTGCAGACACAGATGCCTCCGCACTACTCAGGGCCGGCAAGGCAGACCAGGCCTTGCAGGCGCTGAACTCCACGGTGGCAAGCAACCCCAATGATGCGCGGGCTTACAACCTGCTCTGCCGCGTTTATTTCCAGCTGGAGCTTTGGGACAACGCAATCCACATGGCGGAAAAGGCCGTGGAGTTAGCTCCTTCCAACAGTTATTACCATTTGTGGTTGGGCCGCGCGATGGGCCGGAAAGCAGAGACGGCGAATCCGTTTACTGCTTTTGGGTTGGCGCGCAAGGTGAAAACGGAATTTGAACGCGCAGTAACACTGGACGGCAACAACCTGATGGCCCGCTCTGACCTGAGCGAGTTCTACCTGGAAGCTCCGCCGTTTCTTGGCGGCGACAAGAACAAAGCGCGGCAGCAGGGCGATTACGTAGCAAAGCAAGATGCGGCGCTGGCAGATTACATCTATGCCCGTGTGGAAGAAAAGCAGGACAGCAACAAGGCGGAATCCGAATACA
>DASRCD010000148.1:0-2708 GCA_035653315.1 Candidatus Angelobacter sp. | reverse complement strand
TGCGCGGCTCAACGCCAACGCCCCAACCGGAAAACATGCGCTATGGCGGCAATACCTCCTGCGTTGAGGTCCGCGTGAACGGGCACCTGTACGTCTTTGATTGCGGCACCGGTTTCCGCAACCTGGGCAAGCAGCTTATGCAGCAACAGAACGGGCATCCCATTACCGCGCATATTTTTCTTTCCCACTTTCACTGGGACCATATCCAGGGCATTCCGTTTTTTACGCCGCTTTATGGCGACCGCAAAAATTCTTTTGTTTTCCACTCTTCCAGCCGCACGCGCCGCCCGCAACAAGCCCTGGAAGAGCAGATGGCCGATCCTTATTTTCCCGTGAACATGAGTGAGATGGCGGCGCACCGGCAATTCACCAACATTGATGAAGGCCGCATGGAGTTTGACCATTGCACTGTGGAAACCAAATGGCTCAACCATCCACAAGGCTGCCTTGGTTTCCGCATGGAATCCGCGGGCAAGGTACTGGTTTACGCCACTGACAATGAGCCCGGCCAGCCTCTCTTTGATAAAAACGTTCGCCAGCTTGCTGAAGGCGCGGACGTGCTGATCTATGACGCGCAATACCTGCCCGATGAATACGCTGCCCGCAAACAGGGCTGGGGACATAGCCATTGGCGCGAGGCCGTGAACGTGGTGATGGAAAGCGGCGCCAAAGAGCTTATCCTTTTTCACCACGACCCAGACCATTCCGATTCGTGCATTGACTCCGTTGTGACCCAGGCCCGCGAATATTATCCTCGGGTGCGCGCCGCAAGCGAGGGGATGGAGATCACGCTGTAAGTTTCGGGGTTCTGCGAATCGACAGAAAAACTTTCTTTGCACAATCTAAGAAGGCTGTTCCTCTGCGCCTCTGTAATGAGCTTTTGAGTTTTGATCTGTGTTATCTGTGTTATCCGTGTTATCAGTGGTAAGTATTGTTTTTTTGATCCGCGTTCATCCCGCGTAAATCCGTGGTAAGAATTTGTTTTCTCCGTGCCTCCGCGACTCCGTGGTGAGCTTTTGATTTGGGCTCTATAATCTTTCCATGGACCGTGACCAGAAGCTTGCAGAACTTAAACGCCGTGATTCATTGGCGGAAGCCGGAGGCGGCAAAGAGCGCCAGGAACGCCAGCACAAAGAAGGCAAGATGTCCGCGCGTGAGCGCATCGAATTTCTTCTTGATGAAAACACCTTTGAAGAATTTGACAAGATGGTCACGCACAAATGCACTGACTTTGGCATGGAGCAGAACAAGATTTACGGTGACGGATTTATCACCGGTTATGGCCGCATTGAAGGCCGCCTGGTCTTTGTCTTTGCCCAGGACTTCACCGTCTTCGGCGGCTCGCTCTCTGAAGCCAACGCAGCCAAGATCGTCAAGATCATGGACCTTGCGCTTAAGACCGGAGCGCCAGTCATTGGTCTGAATGATTCCGGCGGCGCGCGCATCCAGGAAGGTGTAATGTCGCTGGCCGGCTATGCGGATATTTTTCTGCGCAACACGCTCTCCAGCGGTGTAATCCCGCAAATCTCCGCCATCATGGGCCCTTGTGCCGGCGGCGCGGTGTACTCGCCGGCCATTACAGATTTCATCATGATGGTGGATAAAACTTCTTACATGTTTGTGACCGGCCCGGACGTAATCAAGACCGTAACGCATGAAGAGGTCACCAAAGACCAGCTTGGCGGCGCGGCTACGCACAATGAAACTTCAGGCGTGGCCCACTTCATGGCGCATGACGATGCTGAATGCCTCTCCATGATCCGCGAGTTGTTCAGCTTTATTCCGTCCAATAATCTTGACGACCCGCCACGCCGCGAATGCACCGATCCTGTTGATCGCGCCGACGCCGAACTTGCCACCGTTATCCCCGCCGAATCCAACCAGCCGTATGACATGAAAGATGTCATTACGCGCGTAGTGGATGATGGCTATTTTTTTGAAGTGCATGAGCACTACGCAAAAAATATTGTCGTGGGCTTCGCCCGCCTCAATGGACGTTCGGTTGGCATCGTGGCCAATCAACCGGCATTTCTCGCCGGCGTGCTCGATATCAACGCCTCCGTCAAAGGCGCGCGCTTTGTCCGCTTCTGTGATGCCTTCAATATTCCGCTCATCACCTTTGAAGATGTGCCCGGCTTCCTGCCCGGAACACAGCAGGAATACGGCGGCATCATCCGCCACGGCGCAAAGCTGCTCTTTGCCTTCGCTGAAGCCACAGTGCCTAAACTTACCGTTATCACGCGCAAGGCCTACGGCGGCGCGTATTGCGTTATGTCCTCAAAGCACATCCGGACAGATGTGAATTATGCCTGGCCCTCGGCTGAGATTGCCGTGATGGGGCCGGAAGGCGCGGTCAATATTGTGTACAAGCGCGAGCTTGAGCGCGCGGCGCTCTCCGCCAAAACAGAAAAAGAAAAAGCTGAGGTCATCGCTAAAGCCCGGCAGGAAAAAATAGAGGAATTCCGCGACCGCTTTGCCAACCCTTACGTTGCCGCCGAGCGAGGCTACGTGGATGCTGTCATCCAGCCCCGTGAAACCCGCAAGCGACTAATCGACGCGCTGGAGATGCTGCAAACCAAGCGCGATAAAAATCCGCCGAAGAAGCATGGGAATATACCGCTATAGGCTTTTTTCTGAAACTATTCGCGCAGCTTTCTGAAATCCCGAAGCAAAGCGAGGGATCCCTATACCCTGGCATAATTTTGGGA
>DASRCD010000147.1:0-3595 GCA_035653315.1 Candidatus Angelobacter sp. | reverse complement strand
CCTGGCGCAGCCGGAGCCGAATTCGGGTTTTGAGGTGGATAAGCGGGAGCCTGTGGAGGAAAAGGATCACTGCTGCTGTCGCGAGGACGGGTCTTCAAGACCGGGCTTTGATCATTGGGACTTCCGTTATCCTGCGCCATTGCGCCTATGGCAAATAAGACGATTGCAGCCCCTGCTGAGGCCAAAAAACGTGCCTTCATGCCTTTACACCTCAAATTATTAAAAAATATGGAAATGCCTGGTGACTCTGATGTTCTATCTAACCAGAAATATTGCTTTAAGTTGCGGGGATTTCATGCCGTAACCCGCAGGAATTAGGACATTACAAAAGTAACTGTCCGGAGGTTCTATTTCAGGCCATTTTCAAGCATCATATTTATTGTAAGTTTCCGATTTTTCCCAAAGAAGGGAATTGTGGAATGAAAAAATGGTATCTGCCTTTGACCGTGCTGGGACTGAGTGGCCTTGGATTGGTATTTGCCAGTGAAAGAGGCCGTGCGCGGGTCCGCCAACTGGTTGATCAATGGATGGAACACGGCGATCCGCTGGGAGAGTTCAACAACTTTTGCGAAGAGCAACTGAAAATGATCCAGGAAAATCTGGACCGTCTATCAGAAGCCCTGGAAGGCCCGCCAACCGCGTGATTTAGCCGCCTAAGACTATCTTCTTAATTCACACGGCCCTCCCCCATCCCTCCTTAGTGGAAAATTCCTGTTTTCGTAGGTAATAAATCCCATACGCCGTGCCTATTTTGGTGAGATTCTTTGTGTAACGAACTTTAACGCGGAAGTCATCCGGGTGTGACGCCGCGCACAGTTCGATTTACTTCTGCTTCGGCATAATGCTTATGTTGAAGCACGAATCTCTGGCAGTCGGATGATATCAGGAAATCTAGCGCGCAATGTTGTTCCCAAGCAGCCCAAGGGGTTTGCTCCATGGAATGTTTTTTCCGCTCTGCTGCTCTCCACAGAAGAGCAAACCACACTGGTAAAAAGGGTGCTTGAAGATTATGGAATCCTGGTGCATGCCACTTCCAACGTGGAAGACGCGGACAAAGGCATGCGTAGCGCCAGATTTGATCTGGTGATCTGTGACTTTGATGTGCCTGCTGCAAATGAACTTGCCTGCCTGCAGCTTTCCAACCATTGGCGCGGTGTTGCCATGGGGTTGATGCCGGGCACGCGCATGAATCATGCTGCCAGCAAACGCATTCAGTTGAGGATGCCAAAGCCGGTCACTGTGGACATGCTGGTCCGCAGCCTTAAGGCCTCCTACAGCAACATGGCCAATTCTCGCGTGGCCACCTACCGGCACACAGTTGCAGCAAAGCTGGTTGCAGGAACCTTAAATCATCGCGGTTGGCAACGTACTCTGCACCAGGTGAACGTGCTGAATTTAAGCCAGACCGGCTTGTGCCTGAATGCTTCTGAACCGTTGCCGCAAGGGGCATCGCTGACCATGAGCCTTGTTTTGCCGGGAAGCGCTTCAGTACATGCCAGCGGAAGCGTTGTATGGTCGCACACAAGCGGCAGAACCGGAGTGGCTTTTAAGCGTTCATCCTGCCCGGAGATGAAAAAGTTGCGTGAAAGACTAAATGAATGGCTCCCCATAGACCTGGGACTGATCGCCCGCGCAAGTTAATTTTCCACCTAGGAAAGGCAGCAAAAAGGCCGCGTAGCGATACGCGGCCTTTCGCTTTACAGATAAATTGGTTTACACACCAACCGGCTGTTTGGAGCGGTCATTCACCGGAACTTTAGTGAACCACTGGTGGCGATCACCGATGGTGCCGTTCACTATGCCGAAAAATTCACGCTGCAGGGCCAGCGTGACCTCCCCGGTAGTGCCATTGCTGATTTTGATTTTGTCGATGGAGCGGATAGGTGTGATTTCAGAAGCGGTGCCGCAAAAAAAGACTTCATCGGCCAGATAGAGCATTTCACGTGGAATAATCTGTTCCACAACGGGAATGCCAATATCTTCCGCCAGCGTAAGCACGCTTTCACGCGTAATGCCGGGCAGCACGGAGTTTCCCAGCGGCGGCGTCAGCAGCTTGCCTTTGCGAATAACAAAAATATTTGCTCCTGAAGCCTCGCTCACATAGCCATTTACGTCCAGCGCGATGCCTTCCACGTAGCCGTTCACAATGGCTTCCATTTTGATGAGCTGGGAGTTCATGTAATTTGCTCCGGCTTTGGACATTGCCGGCAGGGTGTTAGGCGCAATGCGCGACCAGGAGGAGACGCAGGCATCCACTCCCTCACTGACATCGCCATGGCCCAGATATTTTCCCCACGGATAGTTCGTCATATAGACCTCAGTGGGTGAATTAAAGGGATTTACGCCGGCTTCGCCGTATCCGCGCATGACAATGGGCCGGATATAACAGGGCCATATGCCATTGGCCGCCACTAATTCCATGACCGCGGAGCAAAGCTGATCAAGGCTATAGTCAATTTCAATGCGATAAATTTTTGCCGAGTCCACCAGGCGCTGCATGTGCTCACGCAGCCTGAAAATGGCAGGAACGCCGGATGGCGCATAACAACGGATACCCTCAAACACTGACGAGCCGTAGTTGATGACGTGAGACATTACATGGATCTGGGCCTTTTCCCAGGGAATCATTTTCCCGTTATGCCAGATCTTTTCGGTCGCTTGAATCGCCATTCGAGAGCTCCTTCAGATAAATTGTCCGTGCGCCAGATGAGTTTCGTACTCCGGCCCGGACCTTAAAAGGCCCAAACCGGAGTATTACTATATTTAGATAAGGAAACTTAGGCGAACGGCACATTATATCTGACGGAATTTTTCCCGGCTAGCGTTACATCCGTTTAAATTCCAGCCAGCAACATTAAATTATGTTGTAGATGGGCGATTACGGATGCGAACCTCCAGCAGAGGCCTGCTCCGGCGCTTTCTGCTGAGCGGAAGCAGCCGGATTGTTCTGCGCCACGGCGGATGGCGGAGTGTACAAATAGGTTTTCGGGTTGCTCATCATGGTGGGCATAGCGGCAAATGGCTTGGAATAATCATTTGCGGCGTTCCAGAACAGGAATCCATCGCCATGGTGCGCTTTAGACGTGCTTACCTGCTTCAGGATGTACTCCGGTGAATACGTCTTGGTGCGCCAGTGGAAAGCCTGGAGCCAAGGACGAATGACCACGCCGGAACCGGCAGTGATTTTGTCAAAGCGGTCCATGGAAACGCTGATGAAGTGCTCCGGTGCGTCTCCGGGCTCTTTGTACCCATCCATGCCAAAGAAGTGTGACGGATAAATCATGGGCGAAATCACATCACAGTGCTTTGCCATCTTCACAATGTCCTGGCCGGTATGGCTAAGGTCAACCTGACGCTGCCAAGCCATGATGCCGAATACGTCGAGCGAAATCAGCACACCCATGGGGTGCAGCTCGGTATAAGCGCGATCAAGGAAGTTCGCGATCACGTCATCGCGGTGCATCTTGGGGTCTTTTTGGAAGGCGAACTCGGCGTCAGCCTGGTTGCCCTCGGCAGGGAAGCGGACATAGTCAAACTGGATCTCATCCACGCCTGAGGTGGCAACGTACTTGGCCAGGGCAATGTTGTAGTCCTG
>DASRCD010000146.1:0-15478 GCA_035653315.1 Candidatus Angelobacter sp. | reverse complement strand
CGAGTTGACCGCTATTCTTCGCGCTCTCCATGGGCTCATTTCCAATAAAGGTGAGCTTTGTCTTGCCGTTTCCCAGATCCTCAAAGAGGGTCACGTCGTACGCACCTTCGACTGCTTCATGTTCTATTCCCATCTGCGCGGGATCAATCTTGTTTCCCTGCGAGTCGGAAAAATACATCAAGGAAACGATCTTCTCGTACGGAATAATCTCGTGGTATTCGGTCAGATTCCAGAATTCCTGCCCATCTGGAGATCTCATGCAGCACAGGAATTTCCCTCCCACGCGAAAATCCATTTTGCAAACAGGCGCAGTAAAACCCTTCGGCCCCCACCACTGCATCACATATTTCGGGTCTGTCCACGCCTTCCAAACCAATTCGCGTGGGGCATCAAAAACTCTTGTGATAGTCATCCGCTCTGTCTCATTCATCGTGCTTTTAGTCATCTCGATACTCCCTTTTTCATTTGCTTCACAAAGTGTTGATTTTGAAGTTTTTCCGGCTGGCCGCTTCCTGATCTCTGAATTTTGAACGCTTACTTCAGGAAATCGTCAAGGTAGCCCAGGATTGTTTTAGTCTGCATCATCAGGCTTACATGGCTTTGCGCAGGAACAATCGCTAAATGCGATTTCGGCATCGGTTGTAAATCGGCAGCAACACCACCGCCAAGCAGTTGATATGTTTTCATCAATTCAATTTTGTTCGTGCCGTCATTGTCGCCGGCAATGATGAGTACAGGTGCCGTAATCTTCGCAATATTGGAGTCGCCGCAGTCAAATGGCACCTGGGCGAAATCAATCATCTGCTTTACAAATTTCGTCCATTTAGTCTTGTCGGGGGCTACGGCGTCGTATCCTGTCTTTAACGGTGTGTTATCGAAAAACTCAGGCTTAAAATTCTTAAAGCCTGTGCTCACAATGGGTAACCAACCATCAGTCTTGTACGTAGAGGAAATGATGATTAATCTGTTTAGTCGTTTAGGGCTTTGCACGGCAAATTGGTAAGCTACTGAGCCACCCATGCTGTATCCTGCTACGTCAGCTGTATCAATTTTTAAGTAATCCATTACTCCTTCCACATCTCGTGCCAAAGTAGCAATGTCCAGTTTTCTATCGGAATAAGGTGAGTGTCCGTGCCCCTGAAATTCAATGGCAATTATTTTTCGTGTCTTTGATAACTCAGGAATCAATTGTCCCCAGTTCATCTGTATGGTGTAAAAAGCTCCATGCAGCAGAATCAAAGGCTTACCCTCACCATACACTTCGTAATAGACCTGAATTCCGTTAACAGGTGCGTAGCCACTTTTCACAGGTTTGATTTGTTGTCCATTGGACTTGAATGCTGTCAAAAAAAGCATCGCAGTCATCAAAACAGGTTTGAAAAAGTTAACCATGTTATTTGTCATCACTGGCCTCCGCCCTTTTCATTTGCTTCACAACCGCGTCCAGCTTGTCGAAACTCTCTTCCCAGAATTGGCGATAGCTGATGGCCCAGTCGCTGACGGTCTTTATCGCCTCTGGCCTGAGCGTGCAA
This sequence comes from Candidatus Angelobacter sp., assembly GCA_035653315.1. Taxonomy (GTDB): domain Bacteria; phylum Acidobacteriota; class Terriglobia; order Terriglobales; family Acidobacteriaceae; genus Angelobacter. The sequence continues at coordinate 13,946 of DASRCD010000146.1, read as the reverse complement.
ATACTCTCGCGTCCACGCTTCGTCTTGGTCACAATCCGCGCCCGCACCAGGTAGGCAATATGTTTTGAAATCATCTGCTGTGAGAGTGCAAACGGTTCCGTCAATCCATGCACAGTGGCAGGCCCACGAGAAAGCCGTTCCACCATCGCCCGGCGGGTAGGATCAGATAACGCCGCAAATGTTGTACCCAATCGATCCACAACCATATGGTAGTGGATTTTTGGCCGATGTCAAGCGTGGAATTGCGCGACTCCTGAACCCTGACTCAATTACCTGACATGAAAGTGCAAACCCCAACCTGCGCAGGAGCGCGCGCAGCCAAGGTTGCGGCGTCAGGTGCCAGAGGAATGGAGATGTTTGCTGATAGCGCACTGCGCTCAGTCTGATATCGATTTCAATCCCACACGGTATTTCCGGAGTTCTCTTCGAGGAAAGCGGGGAACAATAAATCCATAAGAAATGGCACCAGTTAACAGCCCAATTGAAATGACTAAGTGGATGTGAAAACAGACCCGCCAGAAAAGGTGAGTTTCTTGTGGAAATAGCAGAGTACAATTTCTGTAGAGACAACAAATGAACGCAGTCTATGTATTTGGTGCCGGAGCCTCATTTCATGCGGGTTACCCGCTTGCTTCCAAGATGGGTGACGGGCTGCTGGAATTCATGTTGAATTCTGGGAACAATGATTTTCAGGTTTCTGCGGAACAACTAATTGAAGGGTTTGGTAAAACCCCCAATATTGAGGATTTGATTTCAGATATTGAAACTCAAATTGATGGGCTGAAAGTCAGGAAAACACATGATGAAATTGTTAGGTGGGTTATTCTGACGTCTGGTCTCTCAAATATTGTGAAAGCTCTGAGAGAATGGTTTCGCATACTCCACAGCCGTCCTGCTCATCTTTACAAACAGTTCTCGCAAAAGATCGTCAATCGCGGGGATACAGTCATAACGTTCAATTATGATGATTCATTGGACAGGGAGCTTAAACGAGCCGGAAAATGGGAGCTTTCAACTGGATATGGCTTCCCTTTTGGAAACGAGGGAATTGCTTCGGCTGTGTCACTCCTCAAATTGCACGGAAGTAGTAATTGGCTTGTCTCTCTTCTTGGCGGAATTACCAGCGGATTTACTGCGGTTGGTCCAACTGGCTTTATGGAGGTCGTCCGGTTATTCACACAGTCGATGCTGAGTATCTCGGTTATAACAATTTCACGGGAAACACCTATCCGGGAGGAGGTGCAACATTAAGCATGATCTTACCGGGACGAACTAAACAGTTTTATTTCGAAACTTCTGGCGGGGTTGAGTTCAAAGAGTTCTGGGATCATCTATGGTCTCTCGGGGCTAACGCACTGAAGAAAGCAGAGAAAGTGGTTATATGCGGGTACAGTATGCCCAAAGCAGATGCCCGGGCCCGTGATTTGCTGCTTAATGACACAAATAAAAATGCGTCAATAACAATTGTGTCTGGCGCAGACAGTGAGAAAATTGCTGGAGAATTGCGAGATGCAGGATACAAAAATATTGAATTGGTAGGCAGTCCCGGACACTTTCAAAATTGGCTTAATCCAAATACGTGAGGGGGCCCGTAATTGCCATCCATGCACTAATAGTTGATTCTTTAAGATACTGGCGGAGAGAGTGGGATTCGAACCCACGTTAGAGTTTCCCCTAAACACGCTTTCCAAGCGTGCGCCTTCAGCCACTCGGCCATCTCTCCGGCGCAAGGTTGGGACTCAATCATTATACAGGCATATTGCGGCAGGGTTTAAAAGCCAGAAATGTTTAGCTGCGGATGAACGCGAAAGACGCGCATAACGCGAAAGACACGAGATGCTGGGAGAAAGCAACAGCCGTGCTCGGAAAGCTGTTTTTACTGCTGGAGGAAAAGAGACGTGGATTGGCGGTGGTTGGTGGTTGGTGGTTTTGCCTATCTATGGTCGAAGCTGTTTTCTGCTGGAAGGGAAGAGAGCGCTAATTTAGTTCCTCTTAAAACAACAGGGGCGGCCCGCTATGCCGCCCGCCTGAGTGTCAGGCTCATCCGCAGCGACTCACTCATGAGTCGCGCTCCGTCAAGTTTGTGTCAGCAGCTTGTCGCCAGGCTGGTCTGGAAAATCCGCTCAAAACAATATTCGTCAATCACCGCCGCCACGGCTTTGTTGTCTTTATCTTCTCCAGAGCGCACGACGCGTCCCGTGCAATTCACCTGGACATCCGTATCCGTGCCAAGCACAGAAGCAGGAAGCACAATGCGGAACCGGATGATGGCGCCAACCCCCAGATTGGTTTTTGTGTGGAAGAGAACGCCGCCTGCGGAAATGTCCGCGGTTTCTGCAAAATATTCGTGGGCGTCTTCTGTTCTTACTGTGATAGGTAGGCGGAGTGGAAATCGTACGGAACTTCTGGTATCGGCGGCCCCTAAACCTGCGACCGGTGTTTTGATTTCATTCACCCATGCACCTCTACTGTGAGGGTTATACACCGGTCGCAAAATCAGCCCAAGATTACTTTGGTATTCGCGGGGCACCAAAGGGCATGCGCTAATGCAGATGGCCTAAATCCAGCTCAGAATTTAGTTACTTCCGTAAAGTTGAAGTCGTTGACTTTCATTGCCGGCACCACCATGTCAAACGATTCTTCTCCGCTGGCGCGCACTGCTTTTCCCATGGCTTCAACCTTGTTCAGCATTTCAATCAGGCTTTGATTAAAGCGGAAATTCAGCAGCCCGTGTTTTACTTTTCCATTCTCCACAAGGAATGTGCCGTCGCGCGTCATGCCGGTAAGAATTTTTTCATACGGATCAACCTCGCGGATATACCAGAGCCGCGTGATTAAAATACCGCGTTCGGTCCCGCCGATCATCTGATCAAGAGTTTGCTCATTGCCAGGAGTAGCAAAAACAATGTTTGTCGGCGCTTCGCCAATTTCGTTGGGCAAAGGGAACCCATGGCCCGTGCTCCTGATTTCGCCCACTTTATCTTTGTGCTCACTGTGGCGCATCTTTTCCGCCGTTCCGCGCGCATAAACAAGGTTGCGGACCACTCCATTTTCCACCAGGCTCACGCGTTCGCGGGGCACGCCTTCACCATCAAATGGCGCATTGGATTGCAGCGGATGAGCAACGTCATCAGCAATAGAAATATTTTCACCAAAAAGTTTTGTGCCGATTCTGTTATTCAGGAATGAGCGCTGGTCCAGAATTGCCATGCCGCCAAAATCCCAGAACATGAATCCCACCAGATCAAGCACCGCGGCGGGCTCAAGGATCACCGTGTATTTTCCCGGAGGCAATTCTTTGGGATTTTGTGAGTCGCGCGCTTTCTGGGCTGCAATTTCCGCCAGGCGTACGGGATCAATATTTCGCACGTCCGGCGAGTTTGCTTTCTGCCAGCCAGAAGAGCTATCGCCAAGCATGGTGATGGAAATTTCTGCGGCGGTCTGGCGATGATAGACGCTCAAACCTTTGGAGTTCACAATGGCATCAGCGCTTTGCGAACTGGAAAAAATCCCTGCTGTTACCAGTTTGTTTTTCTTGGCCGCAGCAACAATTTTACTCACGCCTTCAGCACGATCAACCGGGGTAATGGCGGCAGTCTGGTCAAACCATCGCGAAGGAATCTCTCTGGCTTTTTCTTGCGTGCCAGCCATCGGCAAAAGGTCAGGGTCAGGCTCTTGCACTTTGGCCAGGTCCTCGGCTGACCGCACTGCCCGTTTCAGGCTCTCGTCATCAAAACGATTCGTGGTGGCGCGGGCGGTCTTCCCATCAAAAGCAACTCGGATGGAAGCAGAGTCATTCACTTCCGCAACATTCTGGTGAATGGTGTTATTCGCGAACCGTGTGAGCGAAAAATGAGTAGCAGAAAATATGATTTCCACTTCATCGCTGGAAGAGTATTTTTTAATGCGCTCAAAAATCTGTTCAGCTCGTGATTGATCTAGCATTCCATCTCCTGCAGTTGGCATTTAGCAGTTAGCAATTGGCAATTAGAAATTAGCAGTTGAGAAAATCTCATTTGCTCCTCCGCTCCGAGCCTACTTTACTGGTGAGAGCCACTAACATGCGTTTCATTTCCAGAAGCTGTTTATGTGCTGAAAGATAATCTGCATCGGGAATGTAGCCCAAATCTCTCGCCAATAAAAAATGGTATTCAAGTTCACTGGCCGAGCCGCACGCAATTTGCAGAAATCGATGTAGTTCTGAATTACCTAAGCGGCCACATCCTTCTGCGATGTTTGCAGGGATTGAAGCACCACAGCGGCGAATCTGACTGACTATTCCAAACAATTCATGCTTTGGAAACCTTTCAGTCAGCCGGTATGACCGCAATGCTATTTCGTGCGCTTTTTCCCACACTTTCAATTCACGGAAATCTTTCACTTGTGCTCTCCGTCGTCTGCTGTTGCTAATTGCCAATTGCCAGACTGCTAATTGCTGTATAGCTAATTCCCCTTATACGCGGTCCCAATTTTCACATTCCTGAATCTTGCCGGTGAGGCGCCATGTCCGGTACCCATGGTTTGCATGGGTTGGCCCTTGCCGCAGTTGGGCGTGCCCCAGAGCGTCCATTGGTCGCGTGAGCAGATGGCGTCCATGGAATTCCAGAACTCCGTAGTGATCCCGGAATAAGAAGGATTTTTTAACATCCGCCCCAGCTTGCCCCCTTTGATCTCCCAGCCAATTTCGCAACCAAATTGAAAGTTGTAGCGCTTGTCATCAATGGACCAGGAGCGATTAGTCTGCATGTAAATACCGTCATCGGTATCGGCAATCAGTTGTTCAAAGGTAAGGGGCTTTTCTCCCGGAAGAATGCTGATATTCGTCATCCGAACCAGTGGAATACGGTTCCACCCCTCAGCGCGCATGGTTCCGTTGGAGCGGCTTTCTCCGATGGTGTGTGCTGTCTCGCGTGAAGAGATATATCCAGTAAAAAGTCCATTGGTGATAATGGGCGTGCACTGTGCCTGGACGCCTTCATCGTCATAGGCAAAAGTTCCCAGCCCCGGACCATGTTGTTCAGTGGCATCGGCAACCACATTCACCAGATCGCTGCCATAGCGAAGCGTGCGCAGCTTTTCCAGCGTAAGGAATGACATGCCGGCAAAATTTGCTTCCATCCCCAATACACGGTCCAGCTCAATGGGATGGCCTATGGATTCATGAATCTGCAAGCCTAATTGCGATGAATCCAGCACTAAATTCATTCTGCCTTCCGGGCATCGGTCCGCTTTGTGGAGCGCCACAGCTTGTTCGCCAATGCGGCGCGCATTTCCCAGCAGATCAAGCTCGTCAATCAGTTCATATCCTTTGTTCTGGTGCTGGCCGCCAAAGGAATTAGGGTAAGAGCGCTTCATGATCTCCGTACCCTGAAAGGCCAATGCGCTGAAGCCGGCGCCGGTGATAACGCGCGTCTGGTGAATGTCTGAACCTTCACTGCTGTAAAACCACTGCTCATAGCGGCCAAGCTGCATGCTGCTTTCTGCCAGGGTTACGCCTTTTACCGCCAGCAGTTCTGCATCAATGCGCGTAAGCAGATCAAGGTTCTGATCAATGGATGTGGAAAAAGGATCAATCTTATAGGGGCTCGTCCAGTCCACCGTTACCGCAGGCTCCGGGGCAAGGCGTATTGGTTCTTCTTTTACACGCGCTGAAGCCTGGGCGATTGCCACTGCATCGGCAGCAGTCTTCTCCACAGCTTCACGGCTGAGATCATCCGTGGAAGAAAATCCCCATGCATCATTTACCAGAACGCGCACGCCAATACCCAGCGTTTCCGCGCTGGCGGCATGGCCAACCTTGCCGTTTTTTGTGGCCAGGGAGCGCTGGCGATGGTCCACCACGCGAGCATCAGCATAGCTCGCGCCGCGTTGCGTGGCAGTATTGAGGGCCCAATCAGCAATTTGTTTCATGCTCATACAGTTTTTGATGATAAATGATTTTTTTGTTGAGGATTTGCTTGCCGCGTGACTCTGGCAAAAACCAGAAGGGAAGTGAGCTGGCGAGTGTTTCTGCACAAACCTTATTGCTTTGCTTCTATGCTGGCCTAAACTTAACTTATGTCGCGAAAACCCGCGCTGATCAAGACCGTTAATCTTGAAGATGGAATGCCAAAAGTGGAAGAGGCACGCTTACGGATGCTTTATGAATTGCATGCCGCGCGCAAACAGGGATACGTGGGGGTAAAGCTCATTCATGGATATGGTTCCAGCGGTGTTGGCGGTGCATTGCGCATTGAATTACAAAAAGAATTCCAGAAGCTGGTGGAGATCAAGACTATCAGCCATTTCATCGCCGGGGAGAACTGGCGTGTCTCCGATGAAACAACATGGTCCTTGCTCCAACGTTATCCGGAATGGAAACAGGATGCGGACCTGGGCCGTACCAATAAGGGAATCAGCATTATTGTGCTGCGATAAAACGCGCCAAATCGCGTAAGACCTTTATTCAGAACCAGATATTTATGTTTATTTGCCGGCCGAGCCAACCCTGGCCGGGAAAACTGGATCAGATGGAACAAGCGCGGGACGCAGTAAGCTTTTTTGTAGTAGGGCCCCTAAAACTTTTTGCCGGCCACACTTTAGGCCGTGGCGATCCTGAGCGCATCCATTTTCAACCTGAATTGCTTGCAAGACGCGGAATGCGTCAGGGAAGGTGTGCTTTGGTTTGGACCATTTTTACCGTTTTTGTAGTGCTCTGGATGCTGGGGCTTGCACTGCAGTTCGGGGCCGGAGTACTTCCACTGCTTCTTGTAGTAGGCACCGTTTTTCTGCTGATGAAACAAATCCTGCAGAATAAGTCCTTTATTTAAGCTTGCGCTGATCTTCGTCAGGAAAACAACAGCATCGGGCCGAACGGTAGTGTGGCAGAAACATTTTTTAACAGTAATGAGACCAAGGAGGTCTATGAAAAGGTTTGTAGCATTTTTATCTGTACTGGCATTAGCAACGTTGAGCTGGGCATGGACAGCGAAAGACGATGCAACTGAGCGCCTGCAAAGGTCTTCTGAAGTTCTTACCCAGATTGCACAGGCTCCCGACAAAGGAATTCCGGATGAAGTTCTGGCCCATGCAAAATGCATCGCGATTGTGCCGCATCTGGTCAAAGGCGGTCTGGGCTTTGGCGGCAAACATGGGCGCGGCGTGGCTACCTGCCGCACAGCTGATGGCTGGAGCGCGCCGGCATTTATCTCCGTTGGCGGAGGAAGCTGGGGCCTTCAAATTGGTGTTGAAAGCGTGGATCTGATCATGCTTGTGATGAATGACAAAGGCATGGAACAACTGCTTTCCAGCAAGTTCCAGATCAGCGGTGAAGGTTCCGCGGCAGCCGGCCCGGTTGGCCGTCATGCTTCAGCAGGTACTGATTGGAAGCTCGATACCGAAATGCTTACCTATTCCCGCTCCAAGGGCGCTTTTGCCGGCCTTACGCTGGAGGGCGCAGTGATTCAGCAGGATAATGATTCAACCACGGCCATCTACGGCGATAACGTTCCATTTAAGTCGATCCTGCTGGGCAAAGTTCCCGCTCCGGCCGTAGCGCAACCATTTGTGCAGTCCGTCTCCACGCTTCGCCGTGACGTGAAGAATGACGCGCAGCGTTAATTGAACTCTAAGCACATTTCCAGGACGCAGCCTTTTCATAGGCTGCGTTTTTCTTTAGCCATACAAGATTGTGAGTGTCAGATTGCATCCAACTCTTTGAGGCAGCAGTTCTGAATCTGCCTTGAAGAGGAAGCATGAGAAATTTACTCCGGACTTTGCTGGCATCGGCGCTGCTTGTTTGTGGACTTTCTCACGTTTGCCATGGGTATTCCATTCTTACTCATGAAGAGATTATTGACCTGCTTTGGGCTGACCAGATCAAGCCCCTGTTGATGCAGAAATTCCCCGGCGCAAGCGAAGAAGACCTGCGCAAAGCCCATGCTTACGCCTACGGCGGCTCGCTGATCCAGGATATGGGCTATTACCCTTTTGGCAATAAGTTATTCAGTGATCTTGTGCATTATGTCCGCAGCGGAGACTTTGTTCAGTCATTGCTGAATGAAGCCACGGATGTGAATGAATACGCTTTTGCGCTGGGAGCGCTCGCGCATTACGCGGCAGATACAGTTGGACATCCGGTAGTAAACACTTCCGTGGCCGTTGAATTTCCTGAGCTGAGAGCGAAATATGGCCCGGTCATCACATACGCTGAAGACCCAAAAGCCCACATCCGCACGGAATTTGGTTTTGACGTGGTGCAGGTGGCCAAGCAGCGCTACACATCGGATTCCTATCACAACTTTATTGGATTTGAGGTTGCCAAGCCTCTGATGCAACGCGCATTTCTGAAGACCTACGGCATCAAGCTCGATGATATTTTTAAAAGCCTTGATCTTTCGCTGGGGACATTCCGCTGGTCAGTGAGCCGGGCCATTCCGGAAATGACGCGCGTGGCCCTGCTGACCAAAAAGGATGAAATGGTCAGGGAAAATCCGAGCTTTGCTAAAAAGAAGTTTCTTTACAACCTGAAGCGCGCGGACTACGAAAAAGAATGGGGCAAAAACTATCAAAGGCCCGGAATTGGCGCGCGGATCATGGCTGTGATTTTTAAGATCATTCCCAAGGTCGGCCCGTTTAAAGCCATCGCTTTTAAAATGCCGAATCCAGATACTGAAACCAAATATTTAAACAGCGTGAATAACACGGTGGATCAGTATCGTGATTATCTGCATGCTTTGAAAGCCAATAACCTGGCGCTGCCCAACATGGATTTTGATACCGGCAACCACACCAGGTCAGGGGAATACAAGCTCACTGATGAAGCTTATGCCAAGCTGCTGGATAAACTGGCAAAAGCAAAGTTTGAAGGAACACCAACGGAGCTGCGCAAAAACATTCTGGCTTTTTACCAGGACCCTTCAGCGCCAAACTTCATCAAGAAGAAAAACGATAAATGGAACAAGGCCCAGCAGGAGCTTGAACAGTTAAAATCCAGTGAGATTGCGCAATCAACGCCATAGTAAAAGCGGCGTTATTGCGGGATCACGGGCGATACAGTGCCGGCACTCTTGTCGCCTAGCATGCCTAATACCTGCACGTTCACTGGAGAAGAAATTTTCACCTTGCTTGCGCCAGCGGGGACCGTGCCGCCAAACCAGTCTGCAATCACATCGCGCGTGATCTTCTTTCCCGTGGGCAGGCTAACCGCAACCGTGGCTCCCACAATTGCGTTTCCGGAATTAACCAGGTTCACATCCACCACTGCGTCCGTTCCAGAGGTGTTCTGCATGGAAAGCCCGGTAAATTGTGTAGCAGTGTTGACCAGGGGAATTGTGGCGCTGGCATACGTCTGGTGTGAATACATGGGATGGACCAGATTCACAAGAGAAGTGCTGCTGCTGCCGACAACATCATCAGCGCGGATGTAGCTGTAATATTCCACCACAAAATTCGTGGTTTGGTCTTTTACGCGCACCCGTTCACCATCAAGTTGGAAAGTAGCGCCTGTATTAGGACAGGTAGTTGCGCCATCCGGCACCGTGCCGTTGCAGAGTTTTACGTCAATTTCGCCGGCGTTCACAAACGTAATCTCAGATGGAATAATCGTGGTGCCTTCAATGGAAACCCGTGTATTCGCGTTGAATCCGCTGCCAAGAACGCGCACAGTGGAACGGTCTGCCAGCAGGCCGCCGCCCGGGATTACATCACTGATGTAAGGGCTGCCTGCGGGAGCAATGGTAAGAGTTCCCGTGGCTGCCGTTACAGTTGGATAATTCTGGTTGGAGGCATCGGCGAAAACAGAATTTGCGGCATCAATGCCGGTGGTAAAGGTCTGCCCCGGTGTCAAGGTAGAGCTTAGCGGCATCGACAAAGTCACAATGGGATAGCTGATGTCCGTACCCAGCGTGGAAACCAGTCCGGCCGGCGAAGCGAGCTGAATAGCGATTTTCGAGGGCGAAAAAGAAGTGTCTACTACGGCGATTCCCACCGCCTGACCTGACGGATCATTCACGGAAACGCCGCGCACAGTCCCCGGAGGGACCTGAGGGCGCGTGCTGCCATGACCAATTGGCTTGGGTTCTGTTGTGGAAAGCTGAAATTGATAAATGCCGCCGGGCGGAATGCTTGTATCCAGCACCTTAAGTTCAAGCACAGCAGAAGATGGGGTGGTAGGCGTGGGTGTTGGTGCAGACACCGGCGTCGGCGTAGGGGTTGGCCCGGATGCGCTCACAGAACCGCCACCGCATCCCCATGAACCGGCAATGGCAAAAACCAGCACAATACCCCAGAGCCTTGCTTCCAGAGCAGGTTTTTGATTTCTAAATTTTCGCATGCTGCTTACTCCTGCTGCGCCGGAGAGGAATCTTAGTACTTGGTTAAGTAAAAGTGTAATAGGCTGATCAAATTATATGTTCAAATATCAAATAAACCGGCGCAAATTAAAGCCTTCACATAATAAGTGGCCACTCAACCAATAAAAAATTGATAGAGGGCCGTGGATTCCGGGGCCCACAACCCTCTTTTTAGCAGTCGACGGATGGCCTGCTGACAGATGAGACACAGCAGCTATGCGTGGCGGAACAGAAAAATTGAAATTAAATCCAGAGGCCCGCAGACCCGATTTTTCAAGCTACTGGGAAGTATTGCCGCTGCTTTTGGCCCAATAGCTCTTTCGAGCTATCACAATACGATTACCGGGTTGCCGCAAGCGTACCCGTATCTGATGCAATCCGGGCTGTGGGTCTTTTGGTTCGAAACGCAGAAGGTACCGGCTATGGAGATGGTTGGTAAACTCCGTCATAAGCTTTTCAAAGCTTTTGCTTGAGGTGAAAAGTTCATATTCACCTCCTGTCATGGCAGCTACGCTTTTGGGCGCATTTTTGCGCATGGCTTCCCGTGCCATTTTCATCAGGCGCAATATGTCTAAGTTGGAACCGGCCGGATCGGTGTGTGCATCCCATTCGCCGCGCACTGTATCCATGGCTGTTGATGCGGTAGGAGAAAAAGCCAATGAATAAACAACTGTGTTGCTGTCATTGATCGCGGTAATGACATCGTCCAGTCTCACCGCATGGCTTCCGTGATCGCGCGTTTCACTGATCAGCAGAAGGATGCGCCGGCTGTCCTCAGGCTGCTTTTCCAGCAATTTCACTGAATAACGGACTGCATCATAAATGGCAGCGCCGCTGCGGTTGCCATCTTCCATATTTCTGCGCGGACCTTCCATCATCGTCTTCAGATAGGTTTCAGTTCTGGCTGAATCGAAGCTGAAATCCTGCGCGAGCTCGACTTCGCTATCAAACATTACAATGGCAGTCTGTACCTGCGGTTGGTCGACAACTTGGTCCAGCAGGGAACTGAGCCCTTTCATGCGTTGAAATTCAAAGAGCGCGGAGCGTCCGCTCTGGATTGCAATCAAGAGTGAAACCGCCTCCTGCGGCTCAGCTTCATCCATGCTTACCTGCTGCTCAACCGTGTTGTCTTCAATAATGAAGTCCTTTGCCGCAAGGCCAAATACGGGTCTGCCTGTTTTATCTTTTACCAGTGTCGGTACAAAAACCACATTCGACTGAGTGCGAAGTGTCTGTGTGTTCTGCACAGGACTTTCCTGGGACGGGCAAACAGGCGCAAAAATCAGAAGCAGGGTAACAGCAAGTAATTTATATGTTGTATGTTCTGCGCCAATATATTGCTTCCACATAGATAACTTGCTCTGTTTAGCCGCAGACCTCAATGAGTGAATCCCCCTGCTGTGACTGAGAACCGATAGAAAATCAGCCAGCGCTATAACGAATGAATCAGCAAGCTGATTGAATCACGTTAGGCATAAATACAGCTTTGCTTTAATCCCATGTTATACCTGCCGACGCTGTCTGAGTCAGAACTACTGGAGGATGAGACGCAGCGGGCGGCCCACGCGACCCCGGGCACATCTTGGCGTCCCGTGCAAACGCAACGCTCTTCGTCTTGCGCTCTTCTATCTAAACAGATCATCCGCATTACAGAGGAAGACATGGAAAAGCTTTCAAGGAAGAGCCGCGCCTTTTCTGCGGCAAGTATGTACCGTTTCTTATTTGCAGTTTTATCTATAACACTGCTCTGCACCTCCGCCGTGGCCCAGGAAGAAGACCATCACAAGTTCACGGCTGACGTTGGCGGCGGAGTATCGCCGCTCACCTCGGCCATCAGTGACCGCCTCAATACCGGGTGGAACTTCACTGTCAGCGGCGGGTACAACTTCAGTTCAATGTTCTCCACCAGCGTCCGCTATACCTACAATGGGTTCGGCATCAATCGCGCGGTGCTCACTGAAGCGCAGGTTCCCGATGGAAATGCGCGCCTCTGGTCGGTTACCGCTGAACCCAAGCTCAGGTTCAGCCGGCATGCAGCAGTGTCTCCCTATCTTGTCGGCGGAGTTGGATATTACAGGCGGACCATTGAGTTCACGCAGCCCGCGCTGGCCTCTACCGTCCTGCTCGATCCATTCTTCGGATTTCTTTTCCCGGCGGTTGTCCAGGTGAACCAGGTGATTGGCAGGATTTCCCGCTCCGGCATTGGCGGAAATCTTGGCTTTGGCGTAGAAACCAGGCTGGGACACAACGGCCTGAAATTTTTTGGTGAAGGGCGTTATCAATACGCCGATACCGGCAGGATTCCTACCCGCATGGTGCCGATCACATTCGGCATCAGGTGGTAAACCATTTGTGAACGGCAGCAGACATAAGACCTGGCGCTTAGGCGCTTATGTAAACTGCTTGCGATGTTAGAGCGTAGATGAGCTTCTCTTTGTCCAGTAATAAAGGCAAGGAGAGGCTCACGCGCTTTTGACTCTCTTTGCTTAATCAAAACTTCGATAGCTGAATTTTACCCCTAATAATAAGTTCTCTCTCCCCCGCTAAAGACTGGGCTTTCAGTTATCTTTACCGCCGCCGCACCAATATTCAGGGTGCAATCCGAAAAGGCAAATTGTTTGACAGATCATATATTTCGTATCAATATGTTGCATAACAATATATGCCTAAGCCATTGTTTAACCGCGAACTCAAAAAGGGCAGCGCTGAACTTCTGGTGCTCTCCCTGGTGGAAGACCGCCAGCGCCATGGATATGAGATCAGCAAGCTGATTGAAGCGCGCTCAGATGGCGCATTGAGCTTTAACGTGGCTTCGTTGTATCCCATGCTGTACCGGCTGGAAAAGCGCGGTTGGATCCAGGGCCGCTGGGTGGATAAAGCCGGCCAGCGCCGCCGCCGCTATTACCGCTTGACCGCGGAAGGAAGAAAGGTGCTGCGTACCCAGCGCTCACACTGGCAAACATTTGTTGCAGCCATTAACCAGATTGCGGGGATTGAAAATGCCTGATTTCAAAGATGACGTTCGTCTGCGCGTTGCACGGCTGAATCTGGAACCTGCCCGTGAGGCCGCCATTATTGAGGAGATGGCCCAGCACCTGGAGCAGCGTTTTGAGGAACTGGTTTCCCATGGGACCGCACCCGTTGCGGCGCGTGAAATGGTTTTGCGGGACTTAAATCAGGGCAGATGGGAGAGGGAATTATTGCAGGTGGAAAAACCTATTCCGCTGGAACCGGCAATCTCATCCTCACCGGGTATCGCAGGAACAATGGCCCGGCCGGCAAAGGATGTGCGTTATGCTCTACGTTCTTTGCGGCTGAATCCCGGATTTTCCACTATAGCCATTCTCTCGTTGGCGCTCGGCATCGGCGCAAACACGGCTATTTTTCAGTTGCTGGATGCGGTTCGTCTGCGCACTTTGCCGGTAAAAAATCCCGGGGAGCTGGTGGATATTCGCGTCCCAAATGCAAAAGGCCGCCGTGGTGAAGCCCGCGGAAATTATCCCATTTTTACGAATGCTATATGGGAGCAAATTCGCGATCATCAGCAGGCTTTTTCCGGCTTGGCCGCATGGAACACCAGCCGCCTGAATCTCTCCACTGGAGGACGAGCGCGCG
>DASRCD010000145.1:0-2890 GCA_035653315.1 Candidatus Angelobacter sp. | reverse complement strand
ACGCTGAATTGGACGAGTTCCAATGCAGCTTCGCTGAGTATTGATCAAGGTGTTGGGACTGTAAATGGTCCGAATGGCAGCATTTCAGTTTCACCTAACGCCACCACCACCTACACTATTACTGCGACCAATGGCACTGCTACGGCTACCGCCACGGCCACGGTTACTGCGCCATTGGGAGTTGCTTTAACGGCAAATCCGGTGAACATTGCTCCAGGCGGGCAATCTAAATTAACCTGGGCAGCAACGGGCGCGGTCTCTGTCACCATTGATAATGGCGTAGGGAATTTCACGCAGCCCACAGGCAATGCCACAGTCTCGCCGACGGCAACCACTACTTACACCGCCACGGCAAGAGATGCTCAGGGCAACTCGACCACGGCTTCGGCCACAGTTAACGTGGTTACCAATACCGGTCTTCAGGGCATCAAGCACATCATCGTAATGCTGCAAGAGAACCGTTCCTTTGATAGCTACTTCAGCCGCCTTGGTCAATACGCAGCTTCAAAGGGAATTACTCCTTATGACATCAACGCCGGCTATGATCCTAATGTGGCCCTGCCTTTGTTTGATGGCAGCATAGGACACTTGTTCCATCAGCCAACAGAGCGGACGGAAAATCTCAGCCCTGCCTGGGATGAAAGTCATTTTGATATCGACCAGCAAAAAGACGGCAGCTTCAAGATGGACCGTTTCGCCCAGACCTCGCACTCTGTGACCCACGCGTTTGATCCTAATGGTCTGCGTGCGCTTGGCTACTATGACGAAACCGATCTGCCCTACTATTACGACTTGGCCACTCAGTTTGCTACCAGTGATGCATTCCATTCATCCCTGCTGGCCAACACTCAGCCGAATCGTCAATATATGTTCTGCGCCACAACGCAGGGCCGCATCTTCCCCTCGCCCGGTGGACATGATCCATGGACCTGCCCAACCATCTTCTCCAGCCTGCAGAATGCCGGCGTCAACTGGATTTACTACAACAAAGACGGCATCGTTCTCGCGAACTTTGCGGATTACGTCAACAATGCCGCAATCCGTGGCAGGGCAAACCACAACATTTCGGAATACTTTGCTACGTTGGCCAGCCCCACCGCCGATCAGGACCTTCCTTCCTTTGTCTGGATTGATTCCGGTTCAGGCGGCAGCGGACTGGATGAGCACCCGGACAACAACGTGCAACAGGGCGCTGCGTACGTAAAAACAATTATTGACGCCTTGATGAAGAGTCCGGCGTGGGCCGACTCCATCTTCATCCTGGCCTATGATGAAGGCGGCGGTCTCTATGATCACGTTCCGCCGTTCACTGTAGTTGCTCCAGATGATATTCCGCCGCAGCTCGGCCCCAATGATCTGCCGGGAGACTTTACGCTGAGCGGATTCCGTGTGCCCATCATCGTGATTTCACCCTTTGTGAAGCCGCACTTTGTTTCACATACCAACCGTGAATTGACTTCTATCCTGAAGTTGATTGAAACGCGCTTTAATCTGCCTCCGCTTACGCGGCGTGATGCAGCAGCCGACGACATGACGGAGTTCTTTGACTTCGTGAATCCGCCGGCCTTCCTCACCCCGCCGAACCTGGCAAACCAACCGGTGAACGGGCTTGATGATCCCAAGCAGGAATCTCCGCCACAGTAATTCAAGCCACAAGCAAACAGGCCGCGATGGAAAAATCGCGGCCTGTTCTTTTTGCATTCAATCCCGCTACGGCATGACCATAAATGGCCGCATCATCTCATTGTCTTCATGCTCCAGCATGTGGCAGTGGTAAACGTATTTCCCTGTGTATCCCTGGAACGGCACAATGATGGAGGTTACTTCCCCCGGATTCACCCGCACAGTGTCTTTCCAGCCAAGCTCAAATTTTTCCGGTTGTCGGGCCGGCCCCTGAAACTGTAATGCGCCGGTGGTTAAATACTTCTGCAGATCAAATGACCGCCGCTCCAGAATCTGGAAATGCACCAGATGCAGGTGCATGGGATGCGTGTCGTCCGTTGTGTTGATGAAGCGCCATATTTCCGTGGTGTTGAGCTTAGGGTTTTCCGTTACCGGATCATGATAAGCAGCCTGGTTGATGCTGGTGCCGTAAGAGTTCTGCGCCGCATCAAGCTTTTCATATAAAACCAGGTCGCGCGTCTTTACCGCTGTTTCCGGCTTCAGGCTTTCCAAAGGGATTGACCAATCAAGCGGGGCGCTTACGTCTTTGCCTTTCAGCGGCTTGGAAATTCTGATCTCCATTAATTCTTTCAAAGCCGCTGCTTTCATCGGCGACTCATCCATGCCTGTGCCGGGAAAGGGCGCAGAGGCATAATTCGATAATATAAATTTCTTTCCCGCATGCTGGCTGAAATCCACAATCAGGTCAGCGCGCTCTGCCGGCCCCAGCATAATGGAAGCAACTTCCACCGGCTTTGGAAGCAGCCCGCCATCCGTGCCGATCTGGTGAAACCGCATAGAGACCGTAGAAAAGGGAATTGCCGGGTCAGAGAAGAACAGGCTGAAAAAACGCGAATTGGATGCATTCAGCACCCTGAACCTGTATTTGCGCGGCTCCACTTCCAGATAAGGGTAGATCGTCCCGTTAACCACCGGAACGTTGCCAAAAAATTCCGGCCCCCACACGCCTAGCGGCAGCCGCACCGATGTCATGCTGGAGGCAAAATAAGCAAGCTGCCCATGATGGTCCAGCAGCCGGTCTTGAATGATCAGCGGAATTTCATACGGACCGCTTGGCAGGTTCAGCTTTCGCTCCTGTTCATCGCGCAGCAAATAAAATCCGGCAAGTCCTGCATAAGTATTCAGCCGCGTGATGCCCATGGCATGGTCGTGATACCACAGCGTGGCGGCGCGTTGCTGATTGGGATAATGGTAAGTCAGCGACTGT
>DASRCD010000144.1:0-3534 GCA_035653315.1 Candidatus Angelobacter sp. | reverse complement strand
CTTCCTTGGCGCGCGGGAAATAAATGGTGAACTCGGCGCCTTCATTGGGAGCGCTGTGGACTGTAATTTGCCCATCGCACTGCTGCACCACAATGCCATAGATTGTAGCCAACCCCATGCCGTTGCCTTTGCCTGTTCCTTTAGTAGTGAAGAACGGCTCGAAGATATGGGTAAGAATTACCGGATCCATTCCACAGCCATCATCGCTAAATGAAAGACAGACGTAATTTCCCGCTTCCAGTGATACCGGCATGGAAATGGCATTGGTAAAAGACTGGTTCCATGTCTTGATGCGAATTGTCCCGCCGCGCGGCATGGCATCGCGCGCATTCGTTGCCAGATTGATCAAAATCTGGTCCGCTTGTGACGGATTCACTTTCACGTTCCAAAGATTTTCATCGAGTGAAAGCGCAAGAGAAATCTTTTCTCCCACCAGCTTGCGCAGCACATCCGCCAGACCGTGGACCACGTGATTAAAGTTCACGGCCTGCGGCAGCACCATCTGGCGGCGTCCGAATGCCAACAGCTGTTCTGTGAGCGCTGTTGCACGGTCTGCCGCGCTATTGATCTCGCGCACTCTTGCCAGCAGGTCTTCAGCGTCTGCTGGAAGCCGCGCTTCCAGCACTTCTGCTGACCCGCGCACTACCGTGAGCAGATTATTGAAATCGTGCGCAACGCCGGCAGCCAACTGACCCACCACTTCCATCTTCTGCGCGGTGCGTAGCTGCTCTTCCAGCTTTTCCTTTTCCGCAATGTCACGGCTCACTGTCGCAATATTTGTAAGTTGTCCTGCGGAATCAAAGATGCCAAAAGCGCGGGTATCAAAAGGAATGCCCGCGCCGGAAACCAAGTGTTTTAGAGAAAATCGCCCTTCCCACACACGTCCTGCGTGGATGGTAGGCAATATTTCTTCCTGAAAGACCTTGAGTTCCGGGGCAAGAAGCAATTCATAAAAATATTTTGATTTTGATTCCTCGTCATCGTGCAGGCCTACAAGTTTCTGTCCCGCTTTGTTCAGGAAAACAATTTTTCCCTGCAGGTCGGTAATGCCGATAAAGTCCGGGCTGTGTTGCAGCGCGGCGGTGAGCATGGTCCGCTCCCACTCCGCCTGCCTGCGGTCGGTAATGTCCACCACAATGCCCGCGGTACGCATGGGCTTTGCATTGGGACCTTCGCCATCAAAGAAACATTTGCCACGTGCCAGTATCCAGCGAGACGTGCCATCCGGGCGGGTAAAGCGATAATCCGCGTCATATTCAGCGCGCACTTTGGGGTCTTTGGCCAGCTTGAGCCGGTCTGCCATGCGTGCTCTATCTTCCGGATGAATGCGGGAGAAAAACCATTCAAAGCCGGGGTGCTCCTCGCCGCCATAGCCTAAGATTTCCTGTGTTCTGGGCGACCATTCAACCTTGTCAGTATTCAGATAATGATCCCAGGTGCCGATGTTTGCTGCCTGCGCAGCCAGACGCAGGCGGTCATCCGCCTCTGCCAGTCGTTCCGACGCCATTTTTCTTTCATGGATATCAACGGCAATGCCCATCCACTTTGCAATATTGCCATTGGCATCCGCCATGGGAACGCCATGGCTGTAATACCAGCGATACTGGCCATCACTGGCTCGAAAACGAAATTCACAAGCGAAAGACTTGCCGGTCTTTACCGCCTGTTGCCATTTGGCAGTCACCCGTTCACGGTCATCGGGATGGACCACCATGGTCCACTTTCCGAGCAGCGTTTCTTCCACGCTCAACCCGGTCAGGTCATACCATTGCTGATTTACGTAGCTGGTAATGCCGTCAGGCCCGGTGGACCAGACAATTTGCGGTGAAAGCTCCAGCAGGGCGCGGTAGCGTGCCTCATAATAAAGCTCGCTTTCTTCGCGGGATTTGGGCTCTCCTTCTGATATTCGCGTTGAAAGCACGCGAAGCTGCCGGCGCAGCTCCAGGACTTCCTGTTCCAGCAGCGCAATAGCGTCTGTCCGTACTAGCGTATCGTTGTTTGGTTTGCCGTTGTGCATGGGCCCTGTATCTAAGGTGTTTGCGATTGTAGTCCAGTTTTAAAACTGTCCATGATGGAAATTTAGCTGCCCTGCAAAATCGAGGGAGGAACCGCCGGAATCCCTCCATTTGTACCCAATTTCTGGTATTCCTCTTTTCAATCTAAATTCCGGATTTTGCTCTCTTATGTCTTATCGGCTTTGAGTGCCGCAATCCCTAGTCGTGAGCGCGGCATTTATAATAAGAAAACAATAATGGAGACCCAAACCATAGCCGTTGCCATGTCTGGCGGTGTTGATTCGTCCACCGTTGCGGCCATGCTGCGCGCGGAAGGTCATAATGTGGTGGGACTCACCATGCAGCTTTGGAACCAGCGCCGCCTTGCCGGACATAACGGCATGCCGGAGCAGGTGCAGGGACGCTGCTGCTCCATTGACGATGTTTATGACGCGCGGCGCGTGGCGGAAGACCTTGGCATCCCCTATTATGTGGTCAATCATGAAGACCGCTTTGAGCGCGACGTGGTCCGTCCGTTCATTGACGAATATCTTTCCGGACGCACGCCCATCCCGTGCAGCCTGTGCAATAACCATCTTAAGTTTGATCAATTGCTGATCACTGCCCGGCAGATTGGCGCTGATCTGCTGGCCACCGGCCATTACGCGCGCTGTGAGTTTGATTCCGCTCGCAATCGCTGGTTGCTGCGCCGCGCCGCTGATCCAGCCAAGGACCAGACATACTTTTTATTTGGCCTTACGCAGGAGCAGCTCAGCCGTACGCGCTTCCCGTTGGGTGAAATGAACAAGCCTCAGGTCCGCGAGCTTGCGCGCCAGCATGGGCTGGCCCTGGCGGAAAAGCCTGATTCGCAGGAAATCTGCTTTGTACCTGGCGGCGATTACAAGCGTTTTATTGACGCTTATCTCGCGGAGCAGGGCGAGCAACTGCCTGACACCTCCGGCGAACTCGTCACCGCAGAGGGCAAGGTGCTTGGCCATCATGAAGGCATTCATAACTTCACTGTGGGCCAGCGTAAGGGCCTTGGCGTAGCCACCGGCTCGCCGCTTTACGTCATCAACATTAATGGCGCGGAAGGCAAGGTAACTGTGGGCAGCAATGATGATCTGCTCTCACGCACGTTGATCGCCCGCAATGCAAATTGGATTGCCATTGATCAGTTGCATGACTCCGTTCGCGTTACTGCCAAGATACGCCACCGTCATGAGCCTGCGCCGGCTGTGATTGAACCCGCCTCCGATGGGGAAGTCCGCGTCACATTCGATGAGCCCCAGCGCGCTATCACTCCGGGCCAAGCCGTGGTGTTTTATCAAAACGATCTTGTCGTCGGCGGTGGCTGGATTGCCGAAGTGCCTCGCAACTGATTTCTATCATTCAGGAACATCTATATTCTTGCGAATATATTCCTGCGAACTTATGGGCGCCCCACCTTCAAACTTGCGGTGATTTGCTGATTCAAGCGTAATCACTGGTGTTCTCACGGGTTTATGGGTGAGTTGAGAGTTTTCTTTATGTTTCCATC
>DASRCD010000143.1:0-7467 GCA_035653315.1 Candidatus Angelobacter sp. | reverse complement strand
CAAATCAATTTCGCCCACGCCGATATTTTCATCCAAACGCATATCGTATTGCACGAAGTCTTGAAAAATTATTCCAACAGCGTGCCTTACCGATTCAAGATCATATTCGCGCAGGTCCACTCCATCCAGCAGGATGCGCCCTTCAGTTGGGTCGTAAAGACGGGCGGCCAATTTGGCAAGTGTAGTTTTGCCCGCTCCGTTCTCTCCAACAAGAGCAATTTTTTCCTTGGGTGCAACATGCAAGTTAATGCCGCGTACGGCCCAGGTGCTGCTCAATGGATATTGAAACCCAACATTTTCAAATACCAATCCCTGTCTGAGTCGTGATGGAACGCGAGGCGCGCCAATTGCAGAGATAATCGTGGGTTTTACCTCAAGAAACGCAAACAGGTCATGCATATATAGACCTTGTTCGTAGATGTTGCCGAGAGCAAGCAATCCTCTTTCTGTTGCGGCGCGACTACGGGCAAAAGATGCGGCAAGAAATGTGAGCGTTCCAATCGTAATAAAGCCGTAAAAGCCGCGCCAAAGAATCAATACATAGCCCGCATAATATCCGGCAATTCCCAGCAGCGAGAACAAGATCGCTGCTATTCCCTTGCGGATGGCAAGATTTCGATTTGCTAAATGAAGATACGCCGCCAGCTTTCGATAACGGTCGAGCAGCCAGGGCGCCAGCCCAAATATCTGGACTTCTTTGGCTGTCTTATCACCAGCGCTGAGTGATCGCAGATAATCCAGCTGCCGGCGTTCCGGGGTCATCCGGTAAAACAATGAATATTCAAGCGCGCTGAAGTGAGTTTCACTCAGGAAGCCGGGAATCACCGCGAGTAGAAGCAGCAGCAATAGCCATGGACTATAAATAAAAACTGCTGCGGCCAAAGATATAAGAGTCACTAAATCCTGGCTTACGGATAGAAGCTGGGTCAGCAGGCCAATGCGTCCAGTTGTCTGCCGCTGCGCGCGCTCCAGCCGGTCATAAAAAGCAGGGTCTTCAAAATTGCTGAGATCGAGCTTTGCCGCGTGCGATATGAGAAGCTCGCTCAGATAATTCGAGCAGAGTTCGCCGAACAGTGCTTCTACTGCTGTTGAGGTTTTGTCCAGTGCTTCGCCAACCGTAACAATCAGCAGTTCTACGCCAACCAGCATCCATAACCGGGATGCATTCGGCTGTCCCATGCGGGCGGATACAACCGCATCAATAATCAACTTGGCAACCCATAGTGTGGCAATTGGGACCACCGCACGGAGCAGACGCAGGACAACTGTCGCCGCCATATATCCATGGTGTGCGGCCCAAGCCATCTGCAGAAACCCTGGAATAGCGCGCAGCGCGGCAAACTTACGCTGCCATGTAAACACGCTGCTTCTTCGAGAGCCGGGAGACGGCTGTTGTGGCTTTGCGGATGCAGGTTCCAAAACAGTTGTATTTTAGTCTCCATCCTTGCAGAAATAGTTGTTCAAGAGAAAAACGCTCTGGAGAAAGCAGAATTATCCTCGGTCTGGCGTGACCAGACCGAGGAAATTGCGAAGTGCAAATTTTAATGGTGCTTTACAACTGTTTTGTTATTGACGACTTCGACCAGTTGCATCATGCCACGATCTTCATGGGCCAAAATGTGGCAATGGTCCACAAACTTACCCGCGAAGTCAGCAAAATGCGTGCGCATCTTGAAATGCCCAGGCGTGACCTTTCCTGTGCTGTCTTTTTTGCCCTGCGGTATGGCAAACGTATCCCACCAGATCCATGGAGCAGGAAGCTTTTGCGGCGCCGTCATGGTGTTTGGATCAAAGAGTTCAATGATTTGAAAAGGATTGACGTGTATGTGAAACGGATGTCTCACATTTGAGGTTGTCCAGTTCTCAATCGTCCATTCCTGTTGTGTGTCCAGGAGCATGCTTTCATTCACCACACCCTCTTCAAATTTCTTGCCATTGATGGTGGGTTGAGCGCCTGTGCCGGTCATTTCATAGCGGATTGTGCGAGACTCAGTGACTGATGTGATGTCATTCAGGAACACGGGCAGTTCCGGATAATCCGATTGGGATTGCGGCCAGTTCTGATTGTACGTTCCAGAACCAGCAACAATTTGCACCGTAAGAATGATGTTGGCGCTACTCGGCGCTGTAGTATTTGTGCCGAATACCAGAGTCGCGAAGCCCGGTGTGCTTGGCGCTTTTACCAGGATGTCCGCGCGATTGCCGGGAGAGAGCATGACGCTCGGCAGTGGATTTGATATCTGAGAAGAATAATTCTGCCAGGCGAGTTGCACTCCGTCCTGGGCCGTCTGCCGGAAAGCTGGAGCCTGAGCGCCATTGTTGCCAACCAGAGACACCGTAAAAGTAGGCCTTTCACCCTGAACTGTGGCATTGATTAACCGCCACCATTGGACTTCATTCGTCTGCATTGTGATCACTGGCTGTAATTGCCCGTTCACTAAAATTCCAGCCGCTGCAGTGGGGCCAGTTCCAGCTCCAGTGACGCCGCCCGTCCGTTCACGATTTGGCTGGTTTTGGAATTGCTGGATCACCATGATTTTTTCCTGCACGCCCGGCATTGTCTTGCGTAACGTTGCGTCATAATCACCTTCAATAATCAGGGCCCCAGCCATGCCGTTATAAACCTGTATGGAAGTAGAACCATGTTTATGCGCATGATACCAGTGCGTTCCCGGCGCCTGTCCCATGACGTGGTTGGGTGGATCATATTTAGGCGGCTTGATGCAATATGGAAAACACCCTGCCCAGAACTGAGGGAATTCGTCGTATTCAACCAAAGTTTTATTTTGTGCCGCTTGCCTGCTGTGTAAAGTCTTATCGTTCTTTTCAGGAGATTCACGGTCAAGCTGTTCAAGGCGCTCCTGATTTCTCTGGATCATGGCGTTCAGCCCCTGCATGGTGGGTGCATCCATGTGCTTCCATGCCTGCTCGGTCAAATAATCATGGCAGGCAAAAGGAAACATTGCATGGCACTGATCGGGAGTTGCCTTGAGATCAGGAACAATTTCCACCAAAACATTGTCTGAAAATGCATTGGGGCTAACGTGCGTACCATGAAAGTGCATGTTCGTTGTGTTTGACCCGCGGAAGCAATCCGGATACGCATCAGGAGGATTCGGCTTGGGAGAAACACCAGGATAGATTGGAGTGCCGGTTGCATTGGTAACCACATCGCACTGTCCGTCTGGCGTTTCAGGGAAATCCTTAGGATCAATGTGATTCAGGAATGCGATTTGCATCATTCCGCCAACGCGTGTACGCAACGTGGGTCCCGGATTATAAACACCTGACTTTGTCACCAATTGAGATTTATCAATCTTTGTCCCTTTGTATCCTTCATAGGCGCGCAATTTATAAGTTCCGCATATTGCAGGCGGCGGAGTTGTTCCGCTAAAGACATCCAGGTAGGAAACTTTCCGGTCTTCACCGATCACCCTTATTACAGCCTGCAAGAGCCCGCTTGAGTCACTGGGGATCTCACCCGGATTTTCAAATTTTTGTCCTAAAACTGGTGAGCAGCTTGGGGGATTTTGTAACGGTAGTGCTTTTAAATGCGGAAAAAAGCCAGAAAGCGCAACTCCGGCAGATACAGTTAGGCTCTTGTTAATGAATTCGCGGCGGGTGAAAGTATGCGGTTGATCTTGATTCGATTGAATTGCCTGCTGGCGGGGAAGTTTCTTGCGACGTGTCTTTGCATTTGCCATCTTTATAGCGCCACCTTTCTAATTGTTCTAGCTCACCGTGATTTGGCCGGTTTCTGTCGGGTGCAGAGAGCAGTAGTAGTTGAACGTTCCTGGGGTATCAAATACGACCTGGGATGAGGATTGGTTCGGTGGTAATGGGTTTGGCGGTGCTCCCCATGCGATCGGCTGTCCGCCAGCCGGCTTGAATGTGGGTTGATGCTGCTGTTGCGTATTGTTGACCCAGAAGACTGTGTCATTGGTTTGAATGGCGGTGTTTGGGAAGACTGCTGCTCCCCCAGAACCGCTTGTAATAACAATTTTCACGGTTTGTGGCTCAGGCATTGGATGGAGTACCTTCTTTCTCTCAGGTTCTTTTACACACCAAACGCAATGATGTATTTTGACTTCCCTTCCTAAAAAGAAATGGAGCCGTCAACCAGCATCACTGGTGGCGCAATTGTGAAATTTAATTCTCCAAACCTGGGAACGATGGTCCGTTATTAAAATCTTTAGACCATGTATGTGCGGGAATCCGCACAACAGAAACGCTATTTGAGAATAAGCTATGCCTAACTTCACCGCTGGTCAATAGGATAACGATTTTTGAACCGTATATTTTTGTATGGAATCGTGAGAATTCAATATGACTTTGAGAAAGCGCACGCCAATACCTGATTTCCGTAATATCTATTAAATTCTTTGCTGCCGCCGGATTTTGCTCCGTCTGATGCAGATTAAAAAATTTCAATCATCCTGCAATCATCAAAGACCTGCCGGCAAATGATCAGCGCTTTATCATGATCAAACTTATGGCCACCCCCATCAACGCGAATCCAATGGATTGAGACCGGCTCAGGGTTTCACCAAGGAAGAATTTAGCGATTAACGAAACAAACAAGACTCCGGAGACCAAATGTATGGCGGCCATCTGTGCTCCTGAAAAAGTATCTCTTCCCCAGCGAACGGCAAAGACATTCAAAATGTATTCAGGCAGCACCAGAGCCCAGCTCATGGCCAATGCGCCGAAAAAGCTCAATAATTTAATTTAAGTGGCCAATCCACGCAAATGACATCAACAAACCGGCTGTAATCAGCATTAGAGGGACCAGCACAATTTTCATGCACGCACCTTTCGATCAAAGCACCGCGATGCCAGCAGGCGTTGGTTGGCAAATATAGCAGCATTTCAAGCGCTGAATAATATTGCGATTCGTCATGTTAAATGGAACATAGAGCAACAATCATCCTCAAATCCACATCTCTAAAATATGAGAGTTGAGGAATCCCGGGGATTCGTACAAGTACGCGGCGCGCGTGAACACAACCTAAAAGATATTTCCGTTTCCATACCCCGCGATTCATTGGTGGTATTCACGGGCGTTTCCGGGTCGGGCAAATCCTCGCTGGCTTTTGGAACCCTGTATGCGGAAGCACAGCGCCGCTATCTTGAATCGGTGTCTCCTTATGCCCGCAGGCTGTTCCATCAGATGGCGGTGCCGGAAGTTGATTCGATTGATGGTTTGCCGCCGGCTGTCGCCCTGCAGCAGCAACGTGGATCACCAACAACTCGCTCTTCCGTCGGCAGCGTGACTACGCTTTCAAACTTATTGCGAATGCTATATTCGCGCGCCGGCGATTACCCGGCTAAACAATCTTTGCTTTATGCAGAATCTTTCTCGCCTAACACTCCAGAAGGAGCATGTCCCAATTGCCACGGACTCGGGAGGATCTACGATGCGACTGAAGCCTCCATGGTCCCGGATGATTCGCTTACCATAAGGCAACGAGCGATAGCCGCCTGGCCCACCGCTTGGCAAGGACAAAATCTGCGTGACATTCTTACCACGCTCGGATATGACGTGGATAAGCCATGGCGTGAACTCCCAAAGAAAGACCGCGAATGGATTCTCTTCACTGAAGAGCAGCCCACCGTTCCCGTGTATGCCGGTTTCACGCGAGCTGAAGTAAAGCAAGCGCTCCGGCGCAAAGAAGAACCGAGTTACATGGGCACGTTCACCAGCGCCAAACGTTATGTGCTCCATACCTTTGCTACAACGCAAAGCGCACTGATGAAACGCCGGGTTTCGCAATACATGCTGAATACCTTATGCCCGGTGTGCCATGGCAGGCGCCTGCGGCAAGAGTCGCTCTCCGTGACCTTTGCCGGGCTGGACATTGCTGAACTCGCCACATTACCACTCAAAAAGTTAGCGGCGCTTCTCCATCCTTATGCAACAGGTGCTGTCCCTGGTTTTGAAGTTTGGAAGGTCAAACACCCTGAGAAAGCAGAAGTCACACGGCGAATCGCCGCAGATTTACATGCGCGCCTGGGCGTCCTGCTTGATCTGGGACTTGGTTACCTCACGCTTGACCGTAGCACGCCGACACTTTCTCCGGGTGAGCTTCAACGCCTTCGGCTGGCTACCCAGGTGCACTCCAATCTGTTTGGCGTTGTGTACGTGCTCGACGAACCATCAGCCGGGCTACATCCGGCCGACACCGAGGCGCTGCTGCAGGCTCTGGATCGCCTGAAAGCATCCGGTAATTCCATCTTTGTGGTGGAACATGACCTGGATGTTGTTCGCCACGCTGACTGGATTGTTGACGTTGGATCTGCGGCTGGTGTGAACGGCGGAGAAATCCTTTACAGTGGCCCACCTGAAGGACTCAAGCAAATTAGCGCTTCTCAGACTCGTGCTTACCTTTTTCCTGGCCAAGCAAAGTTACGTGGCACCACGCGAACCCCGAAAGCATGGCTGCGCGTGGAGGGGATAACAAGGAATAACCTCAACGATCTGAACGTTGAGTTCCCTATTGGCGTTTTGACCTCGGTGACGGGCGTTTCTGGCTCCGGTAAATCAAGTTTGGTAAGCCAGGTCCTGGTTGAGTTGGTGGGAAAAGAATTGGGAGCAGACATGCCATTGGAAGAAGGTGATGTGGAAGATTTAACCTCTGAGGCGGTGATCACCCTGGGAGGCAAGATCACCGGTGGCATGGAGTACCTCAGGCGTTTGGTGCAAGTCGATCAGAAACCGATTGGCCGGACGCCCCGTTCAAATCTTGCAACTTATACCGGATTGTTTGATCCGGTTCGAAAGCTTTTTGCTGAAACCAAGGAAGCCCGGTCACGACGCTATGATGCTGGCCGCTTCTCATTCAATGTCGCCAAAGGAAGATGTGCGACTTGTGAAGGTGAAGGGTTTGTGATGGTTGAATTGCTCTTTCTGCCCAGCGTCTACAGCCCTTGCCCCACCTGCAAGGGAGCTCGATATAACGCAGCTACGCTGGAAATCAAATATCGTGGCAAGAACATTGCGGAAGTGCTGGAGTTCACGGTTGATACAGCCTGGGAATTTTTCTCAGGAGAACCCCAGGTGCAACGCTCCCTGGAAGTCTTGCGGGAAGTCGGCCTCGGGTATCTGCGCCTGGGCCAACCTGCGACAGAACTCTCAGGGGGTGAAGCTCAGCGCATCAAACTTGCCACCGAGTTGCAACGTGTGCAGCGTGGCAACACTCTTTATATCCTTGACGAACCAACCACCGGACTCCATGCCGCTGACGTTGAACGCCTGATTACACAACTGAATGGACTGGTCGATTCTGGAAATACCGTGATTGTGGTGGAACATGATATGCAGGTTGTTGCTGTTAGTGACTGGGTGATTGACATTGGTCCGGGCGCCGGGGAAGAAGGTGGCAAGGTGGTAGCATCTGGACCGCCGATCGAAATCTCGCGATGCCGGAAAAGCCAAACAGCGCCATATCTAGCCGCTCACTTAACCTA
>DASRCD010000142.1:0-4069 GCA_035653315.1 Candidatus Angelobacter sp. | reverse complement strand
TTTAGAGTGGAGCGGTTGGCGACTTTATGGTCGGGCTGGCCGCCGCTGGCTTTGTAAAAACGCAGCTCAGGATTCATCATGCCAAGATACTGGCCGTCTTTATAGACATCGAGCAGCGCGGCTTCTGACCGGTAATTCGCGTTATCGTCTTGCGTATATTCCTGACCGACAAGCAGGTAGTGACCAATCGTGAGCTTGTCGCCTTTGCCCATTTCCTGTTCTTTATCCTGATTGAACGCCAGGCCGGCAACGCCGATGATGAGGATGACTACGCCAAGGTGGACCACGTATCCACCATAGCGGCGCATATTGCGGCGCGTAAGGTGATAAATACCGCCAAAGATGTTGGTGTTGAGCTTGCCTTGCAGGACGCGTCCGCCGCGGACGAATTCAGAGCCGATGGTTGCAACTACCAGCGTGCTAAGAACGAAAGCGAGCCATGCATAATAATGAGCAAGATTCCATCCTGCGGCCCAGGGGCGCAAGGATTTCATCCAGACGCCGAGTTGAGAGAAGCCCAGCCACTTAGGCAGGCTCCAGACAATGAGGGCAGCTCCGACAAAAAGAGAGACCAACCCGGGGAATGCGAAGTTGCGCTTAATGCTTCCGACGGATGTGCTGCGCCACGCAAGCAGCGGGCCTACGCCGGTAAGGAAGACGAGGAAGAGGCCTATCGGGATGGTGAATTTGTTATAGAAGTCAGGCCCGAAGGCGATTTTGTGCCCTTCCACCCATTCGGAGAAGATAGGGAAAAGCGTGATGCTGAGGATTGCAAATACGGCCGCGAGCAAAACAAGATTGTTAAAGAGAAAACTGGATTCGCGGGAGACCAGAGATTCAAGCTGATTTTCTGAACGTAGATGATCACGATTGAGAATAAAAACAGTCAGGCAGACCACGAAGGTTACGCTCAACATCACGACGAAATAAGGGCCAATGTTCGATTCAGCAAAAGCATGAACCGAACTGACCAGGCCCGCGCGCGTGAGCATGGTGCCGAGAATTGAGAGCATGAAGGTGGTGAAGATCAGCCAGATGTTCCACATCTTCATCATGCCGCGTTTTTCCTGCATCATTACGGAATGAAGAAATGCGGTGGTGGAAAGCCACGGCAGCAGAGAAGCGTTTTCCACGGGGTCCCAACCCCAATATCCGCCCCAGCCAAGAACGGCATAAGCCCAGTGCGCCCCCAGCGAAATTCCGCACGTGAGGAACAGCCAGGCCACCATCGTCCATTTTCTAGTGATGTGAATCCACTTATCGCCGGGATAGCGTAAAATCAACGCTCCCAGCGCAAAGGCAAAGGGCACAGAAACGCCCACATAGCCGAGATAAAGCATGGGCGGATGGATGACCATCTCAGGGTATTGCAGCAGCGGATTCAACCCATTGCCATCCGCGACTGGCCGGCCGATCATCCCGAACGGATCCGCAACAAAATTCACCAGAATTAAAAAGAAGACCTGGATGCCCGCCAGCACCATGGACGCCATGCCCACCAGCTTCTGATCCACTTTATGCCGCAGTCGCAGCACAAATCCATACGCCGAGAGCAGCAGCGCCCAGAAAAGGATGGACCCTTCCTGGCCTGACCACAGCGCCGCGAACTTATAAGGCCCAGGCAGCGCGATATTGGAATGATGGCGTATATACGCGACGGAAAAATCATTGGTGAACGCTGCATAGACTAGCGTTCCGGCAGCCAACAGGACAGCAATAAACGTAGCCATGCCGGCGCGACGTGCCGTCTCCGCCAGCTTGTCACCAGCGTTGTTCTTGAGCACTGCCGCAACTATGCCAACTACAAACGAGTAGGCAGCCAGCGCCAACGCGAATAAGAGACAAAAACTTCCTAGTAAGGGCATTGTGTGAAGCTTAGTATGTTTTCATGCCCGCTGCAACGGTACAATTAGGCGGAGGCCCTACTTTTTAATGCGGTTTTGACCAAAGTAATTAAGTCTTCCGGGTCACAGGGCTTCATACGGAAGATCACATCCAGGCCGGCATACTCCGCGTCAGCGTCCGGGAGGCCGCTGATCACAATGACTGGTAATTGCGTATTAAAGCTTCTCAACGTCCGGACAAACTCCACGCCATCCATGTCTGGCATCATGTGGTCTGTAATCACTACCCCGATCTTCGCCTGGCCCGTTTCGCTACGCAGCAGGGCCAAGGCGCTTTGCGCCTTGGTTGCCACATGGCTGCTGATTTCAGCATTGCGCAATACCAGCTCGCGCACCGTGAGCTGGGCAATATTGTCATCCAGGATAAGGGCTTGTTTCATTCGGACCTTATGTTATGCGCTTTTCTCCCTTTCAAATTTTGCCAGAATTTCTGCTTCCGCGCGCGCCCAGTCTTCCTGATGGTAACCTTCAGCGCGGCCACGCTCTTCAAACAGCTCATAAGCGCGAATCCGGATCAGCTCTATAATTCCTTGCTCTGTCGGCCGATAACCGGCGTTTTCTGCCTTATTTCCGTTGCTTCCCTGGGAAACACCGTGACTACCCTCGTTCGCTGCTTGCGAATGACCCTGAACAGCCTGTGTATTCCCATCACTTACGGGCGAATTGCCCCGGTTTGCAGCAAAATTTCCCTGATCAATGGGGGTTACTGCCGATTTCTGCTTCGTTGCCTTCTTGGGTGACGCGCTTTTCCGCGTCCCTGGAGTCTTTCCTGCCATAAAAACCTTCTGTTCCTCCGAATGCTAGTTTTAAACGAAGTTGGCGTCTTCGAAATTAGTGCTCTTGAAACTTAGCGTTCTCTAAAATTGGCGTTCTCTAAAGAAAAGAATGGCCGTAAGCGGCCCTTTGAGAAATTATAAAGAATATCGTGCCCATTGTGGACGGGTTGAGCATGAAATCCGCAACAATTTTCAGCTTTTCCATTGTAAGCGGCACATCTTCTCTCTGTATCTTCGTGTGATCTTTACTGTGCTGCCGTTATTTTCTTTCTGTACCGCCGTTAATTTCTCTCAGTACTACCGATTTCCCTCTGTAACTGCCGCTATTTTCTCTCAGTATTACTGATACTTCTCTCTGTATTGCTGTTATTTTCTTCCAGACCAAGTCAAGGCAGAGTGCTTGTGGCCAAAAGCAGTGGCATACCTTGGCGTATGTGAATTTCAGCAAATTTTAGAACTTCTAATAATTTTGGCTCGACTAACCCTGACGAAAATTGGGTCCAACCCAGCAGCAAAGCTGATCATCAAGCAGCTTACTTTTCTAAAAGTCAAACTCACGGCGATGTCGCGCCGATGAGCGCGATCCCATGAGATGTTGGAGGCGTGTGAGCGCCGATCTTTCAACCAAAATCAAACCTATATCTGTGTTCCATCTTGTAGTAATTCTGAGCCTTTTTCAGATCCGCGATCATCCGCGTTAATCTGCGGTAAGCCTGATTTTCAATTGTCAATTTTGGCTGCCGGCTATTTTGGCAATGGCTCTGATTTGGCAATTTCTTCTGACTCCGGCAATACCTCCGGTTTTGGCCGTGTCTTCTGATTTTGGCTGGTGCGGAGCCTCTTTGTTATACTGAGCCAGTCCTGCTGCATGCGTGGCGCTATCGTCTAGGGGTTAGGACGTGAGATTCTCAATCTTAAAACCCGGGTTCGATTCCCGGTAGCGCTACCAACTTTCACTGCTCCCGTTCCGCATTCCGCTGATTAGGCTATTGCTCGGATTCTTTGTGATCCTTTGTGCCCTTTGTGGTTAGAGGTTTTGTTTTCCTGATCCGTGTTATCTGTGTTGATCAGTGGGAAGAATTTTGTCTTCCTGATCCGCGCTAAGCTGCGGTAGGTTCTCCCAATGTCGTGCGATGGCATTGATCATCTGATTACAAAAATTCGACTCTGCATGACCTCATCTTTGGCGGCCATGCAGAGTCGCTGATGACTAAGACGCTTTTTTCTGTGGTTTATCGGCTTTTTTGATGTTCTTAACGCCGGTGTTTTCGCCGACAGGTGTTGAGTCCACGCTGGATGTGACCTCTGTGCCGGGTTTCGGTGTATAAGGCTTTGTGTCCAGGCTTTCGCCCTTTGAATCTACAAGGTCTGACTGCACAATGTGAAGCC
>DASRCD010000141.1:0-13474 GCA_035653315.1 Candidatus Angelobacter sp. | reverse complement strand
AAAAGCTGATCCGGCTCCGGCTTCCGCAAAGATATCCGGCCCAAAGTTTTCGGCCAGTCCAGAAAAACCGAAGCATGAAAATCTGGGAATTGATTTCAATAAAAAGACCGATTCCCGCGAGACAACGCAGCCAGTGCCGCAGGTGCAGAATGCAAATATAAAAGCGGAGAACCAGAGCGCAGATACAAAGAACCAGGATCCATCGCAGGCTCAGCAGGGCCATTCCAACAGCGATACTAAAAAAGATTCTTCCGCAGCGCAGTTTCAGGCTCCGGCAGATACGGGAAAGAATTCTTCTGAGCCAAACAGTGCAGCCATGCAGCAAAATAATTTTTCTGCTATTGCACAGGCCGCTTCGCACAATGGAAGTAACAGCCCGGTTCACATGGAAAGCTCCACTTCAAGCCAGCCTTTGAATGTTCGTGAAGCAGGCAATGTATCAGGGCCGGAAGCAACGCCAAGGATTGTTCATGCAGCGCGATTGATGGAAGCTGCCGGCCAGGCGGAGATGCGCGTCTCAGTCAAAAGTGAAGTTGCTGGCAGTATTGATGTGCGTGCAATGCTCCAGGGCGAACACATCAGCGCTACTGTCGCGGCACAGCATGGCGGCACGCGTGACTGGCTGACGGCCAACATGCATGAGCTGCAGGCATCACTCTCAAAAGACGATCTCAACCTGAAGACCTTTGAAGTGACCGATTCATCGTTGCAGAACAACGGCCGCGGAGCGCAATCCCATTCACAAGAGCAGCAGCAACAAAATAAAGGCACATATCTGCCGTTCGAAAATGAAACGCATTCTGCCGCAACAAATCTGGAAGACATGGAAGTACAGGAAAACTCTTCGCGGGCGTTGAGCCTGCTGGCATAAGGAAAGATTTATGAACGTACAAGCATTTGCTTCATCGGCCCCCACAACAAACAACAACGACCAGCAATCGTTGAGCGGCCTTACAGGCGACTCGTTTCTGACTTTGTTGACCGCCCAACTGAAGTCCCAAGACCCCACGCAGCCCACGGACCCCACGGAGTTTGTAGGCCAGCTTGTTCAGTTCAACAGTCTTGAGCAACTGTTGCAGATCAAAGACCTGCTTCAGCAATCGATTGGTGCTCCCACTGACAGCACTCAATCATCCACACAAGTTCCGCAATCATCGCAGGCCGCGCAAGTGCCGGCAGCAGCGTTATAGGGAGAGATATATGCCTTCATTTTCAATACCATTGTCAGGACTGAACGCCAATGCTGAAGACCTGAACGCAATTTCCAATAACCTGGCCAACCTGAACACGGTCGGCTACAAAGACACCCGCATGGAATTCCGCGATCTTTTTTACCAGCAGATTGGGTCTACCGGCGCAGGCGAGCCGATTGAGATTGGCGCTGGAACCGGCGTGGGATCAAACGTGGGCCTGTTCACGCAGGGCAGCATTCAAAATTCCGGGGTTGATACTGACATTGCCATCCAGGGTGACGGCTTTTTTGTAACCAACAAAGGCGGCCTGCAGGAATACACGCGCGCAGGTAATTTCACACTAGACCAGCAGGGAAACCTGGTTACAACTGACGGCGCAAATGTGATGGGATATTCTGCTGTAAACGGCGTTATAAATACGCAATCGCCCATCTCATCTATTACGATTGCCAAAGGTCAGACTACGCCGGCTGTGCCAACCGCCAATATTCAATTTGGTCTGAATCTGGATGCGACCGCCGCCGTAGGCACCAGCTTTAGTGCTTCATCGCCGGTTTATGACTCGTTGGGCGCGCCGCACGTTCTTACCTTTAACTTTACCAAGGCGTCAGCCAATAACTGGAACTATACCGTCACCATTCCTGGCGCGGACGTGGGCAGTGCGACTCCGGTCACACTCAATTCAGGCACGCTCACATTCAACGGCGCCGGCCAATTGACTGCACCGGCGGCAAATGTAACAGGCATCACCGTAAGCGGTTTTGCTGATGGCGCTTCCAATCTCACATTTGCTTTTAACGGATTGGCGCAGCCTTCCACCATCACGCAGTTTGCCGCAGCTTCAGCCGTTTCCAGTTCAACCCAGGATGGCTCGCCCAGCGGAACACTGAATTCTTTTAGCGTGGACCAGAATGGCGTGATTCAAGGCGTTTTCAGCAATGGTCAATCGCGCGCGATTGGGCAGCTTGCTCTGGCAAATTTCGCCAATGTTGATGGCCTGGCTCGCGATGGCGCTAACTCATTTCAGTCCACCATCGGTTCTGGCGCCGCCAACATTGGATCGGCCAACAGCGGCGGACGCGGCGCGCTTCTGGGTGGATCGTTGGAGCTTTCCAACGTGGATATCTCCACAGAGTTTGCAGCGCTGATCGTGGCACAACGCGGTTATCAGGCAAATGCCAAGACCGTGACCACGTTTGATCAGGTCACGCAAGACACCATCAACTTAAAGCAGTAATTTCTTAGCCCTGTGCCTGCCCGCTTCAGGCGCAGGGCATTTTTCAACCAGCTTAATAAGTAAAAACTTATAAACAGAAGAACGCACTACAAATGTACTCAGGCGTTTATACCTGGGTTTGCTGGCCCTTTCCTGCTTATTCAAGCAGATTCAGCTGCTTAGCTGCACCCTTCCAATCCTTTTGAAAAAAGAAAACTCTTAATGAGTTTAGGCATGCGAATTGCCTAGATATAAGTCGCCATGCTCTTAACACCAGCCATCGCGACGAAACCACAGGTTGCAAGCCGAAGCAATCTGCTTTCCTTATTGCTTGTCTTCACGCTTCTTGCTTCCGCCTTGGGCGCAGTTGGATGCAAACAGATGGGAGCGGAAGCTCAGGAAAACAACCCTGCCGCGCCGGCAATGATTCACCTGGATCCATTTGTTGTGAACTTGGCTGATGGCAATGGCCAATCTTTTCTGCGGGTCGGAATTGATTTAGGCATTGAGTTCGGTCCAAAGGGAAAACGCCACGAATCTGTTGCCGTGATGCGCGACTCAATCATCTCGGTGCTCAGCACTTGCAAGTCTGACGATCTTCTAACCCCCGATGGAAAGAAAAAAATCAAGCAGGAATTAAGTCAGGCCCTGAACGAACGTTTGCCGGACATGAAGGTCCGCGAAATTTATTTCACTGAATTTATGGTGCAGCGCTAATGTCCACCGCAATCGTAACGCAACAACCGCAGGCCGAGCAGGTGGACACATGGAAAGAGGCGCAGTACCTCATTTGCGAACTCACCGTCGAACTATCTGTGCCCAATTTTACCGTGCGTGACCTGCTGCAGCTTGACCGCAAATCAGTGATCGATACCGGTTGCAAGCAGGCGGTAAATCTTCCGCTGAGCGTAAATGGCCAGCCAGTGGCCTGGGTTGAGTTTGAAGTGCTGGCGGAAAGACTGGCAGTCCGGCTGATGGAATTGATATGAGTGCTTTAGCAAAACTGTTACAGATCAGCGCAAACCCAAAGCCGCAGACAAGCGGCCTGCCTGCTGTTTTTAAAAAAGCCTGGGCGCGAGTGGTGGAAATTGCGCGCGCAACGCGGATTCAACGCCGCGTTCGCCGGCTGGAGTTAGTGGAGCGCGTTGCCATCAACAATAAACAATCCGTGGCTCTCTTCCGCATGGATAAGCGTGAGTTTGTTGTGGGTTGCTGCGCGGACTCAGTGGTGCTTCTGGTGCCGCCGGCAGGTGAAGCGGTGAAAGCAAAGGTCGCCAAGCCGCGCCGGAAATCGAACACGTCGAAATCAAAAACGCGTAAGGCAGTGGCTTCAGCTCCAATCCATGCTGTAGCGGAAAAGACTGTGAAACTTTCCACGAACATTGCATTGGATATAGAGGAAAACTCTGCATCGATTCAGGTCCCAAATAAAGTGAGCGCGCCCAGCAAGGCGCAGCTGCTCAAATCTTTCCGGAGGCTCTCTTGAGCTTTCGCTTCACATTGTGGCTGATGGTTGTGCTGTTTGCCTCCATGACTGGAGTGGCGCAGCCATCGCACAATACCGCCCGGAAGCACTCAAAGTCTGCGGCCTCAACGCAACACAAAGAGGCCGAAAAGACAGATGATCTTCCGCCTCAACCGCTGATTGTGGACGTGGGAAAGTCCGTGGCGACAACGCCGTGGACAATCGTTGCATTGCTCACGGCGCTTACGGTTCTTCCGGCCGTTCTATTGGCGACCACGCCGTTTGTCCGCCTGCTGGTAATCTTCCACTTTTTGCGCCAGGCGCTGGGAACGCAGGGAATACCAACCAATCAGACTCTGATTGGACTTTCACTGTTCCTTACTTACTTCATCATGCAGCCGGTGGGCGCAACCGTTTACAAAGACGCAATTGTTCCACTACAGAGCGGCAAAATCCAGATGGCGGCTGCCCTAGATAAAGGGACTGCGCCGGTAAAAGATTTCATGCTTCGCTATACGCGTGAAAAAGATCTCGCGCTCTTTGTGGAGTTGAGCAAAGAGCCCAGGCCGCAGAAGCCAAGTGACCTCACCATGCGCGTCGTAGTGCCAGCCTACATCATTTCGGAATTGAAAGCGGGATTTCAGATTGGCGCAGTGCTGTTTCTGCCATTTCTGGTGATTGATATGGCAGTGGCCTCGATTACCACTGCTGTCGGCATGATGCAGCTGCCGCCTGTTGTGATCTCAACGCCGCTGAAACTGCTGGTCTTTGTAATGGCGGACGGATGGAACCTGCTGGTCGGTTCCATTATGAAAAGTTTCTTTTAAGGATAGAGCGCTTATGAACATGGAAATGGTCCTCACGTTGTCACGCCGCACGCTGCAGGAAGCGCTTCTGCTGAGCGCGCCAATCCTGATTGTGGGAATTGTGGTCAGCATCATTATCAGCGTTTTGCAGGTGATGACCTCCGTGCAGGAAGTCACCATCAGCACAGTGCCTCGCCTGGCTGCGGTTGCCGGCGCACTGTTTGTAACGATGCCCTGGATGCTGAAACACATGATCAGCTTCATGACGCAACTGTTTGGAGATTTTCATCCGTTTTTGAAGTAGATGACGAATGCTGCCTCAGATCGATTCCAACACGCTGACGCCAATGTTTCTGCTGGGTGTACGACTCGGCGGACTCATGACGTTCGCGCCTTTTTTGGGCAATGCCAGCATTCCCATCAAGGTCAAATCCGGATTGACGGTGGTACTGACGGCGCTGCTCATGCCCGCATACAGCTCGCGTATGCCACAGGTGATGCCCGAAAACTGGGTGGCGACTATCGGCGGGGAACTGATGATTGGGCTTGGGATGGGGCTGACGCTGGAGTTGGTATTCGAGGGCGCAAGGTTTGCGGGACAGCTTTTGGGGTTTCAGTTCGGTTATTCGCTGGTAAACGTGATCGATCCGCAATCAGAAGTGGAAATTTCAGTACTCAATTTTTTTCATTACACCATATTGCTTTTGATATTTCTACAAGGCGATCTGCACCACTGGATATTCCGCCTGCTGGTGCAGAGCTTCGACACGGTAAAGCCAGGCACAGTGATTGTGACCAAAGAAGCCATGACCGCGCTACTGCAGGGAACTGGTCACATTTTTCTGATGGGACTGCAACTGGCTGCGCCGCCGCTGATTGTAACCATGATGACGGACATTGCATTGGCGTTCATGGCCAAAGCTTCACCGCAGCTTCCGGTTTTGTCAGTAGGGCTGCCGGCAAAAATGCTGTGTGGCTATGCGGCCATCTGGTCTTCCGTGGTGTTCTGGCCGGCAATGGCGCACAAATGGTTTTACGGAGCATTGATAAGCACTGAACATTTATTCAAGGCGATGCATTAACGGAAATTCATGGCAGATAACAAGACAGAGAAAGCGACACCGCGGCGGCGGGACAAAATCCGCAAAGAGGGAAAAATACCTCGCAGCCGCGAACTCTCTTCAGCCTTTGCGCTGATGAGCGTGCTCTGTCTTTTGCACTGGAGCAATGCGGGATGGGTGGAGCAATGGCATGACCTGATGAACCGCCTGTTGAATGCGGCTGCGCAAAGCGATATCAGCTCTGGCAGCTCAGTTCTTGCCTGGACAGGAATGACCGCATTCAAGTGGATTTGGCCCGCGGCCACTTTAGGCTTTGGGGTGGCTGTAATGGTCCAGTTTATGCAGGGTGGTATTGTGTTCGCTCCGGCGGCGCTCACGCCCAATCTTGCCAAGATGAACCCGGCGCAGAACATAAAACAAATTTTCAGCCTGAGTGGATACAGCCGTTTGTTGAAGTCACTGGTGCCCCTGGCGATCGTAATTTATTTGTCTTACGTCATTATCTCTGCCGAATGGACGTCGATTATTCATGCATCGGCTGCTGGACTTGCCGGGCTGCCGGGCACACTCGTTGGGCATTTGTGGGAGATCGGGTGGAAAGGCGCTTTCGTTTTCACGTTGTGGGCAGTGGTCGATTATGTGCTGCAGCGCAGAAAGTTTGAAAACGATTTGAAGATGAGCAAGCAGGAAGTCCGGGATGAAGGCAAGGAAACGGAAGGCAATCCTCAGGCAAAAGGCCGTATGCGCCGCATGCAGCGCCAGATGCGCAAAAAGCGCATGCTGCAGGATGTGAAAAAGGCGACCGTGGTGATTACCAACCCAACGCACTTTGCTGTGGCTCTGCGGTATGACCTGGAAACGATGGGAGCGCCGGTTGTGGTGGCAAAAGGACAGGATTTAGTGGCAAAGCAGATTCGACAGATCGCGCAATGGCATGACGTTCCCCTGGTAGAGAACCCGCCGCTGGCGCGTACGTTGTATCGCTCCGTTGACGTGGGCAGTGTGATCCCCAGCAAGTTATATACGGCGGTGGCGGAGATTCTGGCATTTGTTTATCGCGCTCAGGCGCAGGCAGCACAGCGCAACGGAGGAAAAGCATAAATGGCCGCACCGGTCACAATCACGAAGAAACGATCCAGCACAGACTGGGCATTGCCTGCGGCGGCAGTTGCCATGGTTTTTGTGATGCTGATTCCATTGCCTGCCATACTGCTGGACTTACTCTTGGCGCTGAGCATCACCTGCTCAGTATTGGTATTGCTCTCTGCGATTTACATTCTCAAGCCGGTACAGTTTTCGGTTTTTCCCAGCTTGCTGCTGTTGCTCACGCTGTTCCGTCTTTCATTGAACATGGCCAGCAGCCGGCGCATTCTGCTGCATGGCAATGAAGGCGCAGAAGCGGCCGGCAGCGTAATCGGCGCATTCGGGCAATTTGTGGTCGGCGGCAATTACGTTGTGGGCTTTGTGATCTTCCTGGCGCTGGTGGCCATTCAATACCTTGTAGTCGCTCACGGTTCGGTGCGAACCGCTGAAGTTTCAGCCCGCTTCACATTAGACGCGCTGCCGGGCAAGCAGATGGCGATTGATGCCGACCTGAATGCCGGTCTGATTGATGAAGCGCAGGCCCGAGCGCGCCGCGAGGCGATTGCACAGGAAGCAGAATTTTATGGCGCAATGGACGGCGCCGCGCGTTTCAGCCAGCGCGACTCCATGGCAACCATCCTGATTACGGCCATCAATATTATTGCCGGATTTCTGATTGGTGTTTTTCAACTTGGCATTCCTTTTCAGGAAGCGGTGAAAACCTACACCGTGCTCACTGTTGGTGATGGCCTGGTCACGCTGGTTCCGTCATTGCTTGTTTCCGTTGCCGGCGGCATGGTGGTCACGCGTACCGGTTCTGAATCAAGTCTTGGCGCACAGTTAGGGCAGCAGTTGTTTATGAAGCCAAAGCCGCTGTGGATTGCCTGCGTGGTCATGGCTTGTCTTGGATTAGTTCCGGGATTGCCAAAAATTCCATTCTTTGCGGTAGCCATTGGGGTTGGCGTTCTGGCGCAACGTCGCGGAAAACAGGAAACGGCTATTGTGGAGCAGAAGGTTGCTGGTTCCGCAGAGGAACAGAAAAAGCCTGTTGCCGATTCGCTGGATTCTCTGCTCAAGCTGGACGACCTTAGCCTTGAAGTGGGCTATGGACTGGTGGCGCTTGTCGATGAAAAGCAGGGCGGACAGCTTTTGCAGCGTGTCAAGGCATTACGACGGCACCTGGCAGTGCAGCTTGGATTCATGGTCCCGCCGGTGCACATCACTGACAATCTCAAGCTACGCGCTCGTGAGTATGTGATCTCTTTGCGCGGCGTGGAGGTTGCGCGTTGGGAAATGCTCCCGGATTGCGTACTTGCCATCAGCTCAGAAAGTGATCCTCCACCCATCCAAGGCGTGGAAACCAAAGAGCCGGCTTTCAACGTGGTCGCAAAATGGATTTCGCCGGCACAGCAGGAACAGGCGCTTGCGCTTGGCTATGTCGTAGTCGATCAGACATCGGCCATGGCAACACATCTTTCTGAGGTGATCAAGCAATACGCGCATGAGTTGCTGACGCGAGGTGAAACCAAGCGTCTGCTGGACTCACTCTCAGAAAGCCAGCCGAAGTTGCTGGAAGAACTGGTGCCGAAATTGCTGAGCCTTGGCGAAGTGCAGAAAGTCTTGCAGCAATTACTGCGCGAGCAGGTTTCTGTACGCGACCTGACTTTGATTCTGGAAACGCTTGTGGATACTGCGCCGCTGACCAAGAACCCGGTGTTCCTGGTGGAAGCGGTGCGGCAGGCGATGGGCCGCAGCCTGGTGCGTCCTTTCCTGGGCGAAGACGGCAAACTGCGCGTGGTGGCCCTGGAACCAGGCATGGAAGAAGAGATGGTCAAGATGTTCGGCGCGCAGGCAGCTACGCCGCAAATTCACGGTTTGCAGCCATCGCTGCTGCGCCGCATGGTGGAAGGTTTAAAAGCCCTGCTCGGCGAGGATTTTGCTTCAGCAACTCCGGTTTTGCTGTGCAGCAGTCCGGCGAGGTTCCACTTACGGCGGCTACTTGAGCCGATTTTACCCAAGGTGGTGGTGCTCTCTCCCGGTGAAGTGCCATCAAGAACAGCGATTCAATCCATTGGAATGGTTCGATGAAAT
This sequence comes from Candidatus Angelobacter sp., assembly GCA_035653315.1. GTDB lineage: Bacteria > Acidobacteriota > Terriglobia > Terriglobales > Acidobacteriaceae > Angelobacter. The sequence continues at coordinate 4,559 of DASRCD010000141.1, read as the reverse complement.
ATGACAACAAATTTTTTGAAAAGCAGGATGAGATGAACCCGGCACAACAATACAACGCAGCCATGCAGATCCAGACGTTTGATCGCGAGAAGCTGGTGGAAGAAATGCTGGTGCAGGTGAAGTACATTGCCCGCCGCATCCATGAGCGCTTGCCGCAGCACGTACCCTTTGACGACCTGGTGCAGGCTGGAATGGTGGGCCTGCTGGATGCAGTCCAGAAGTTTGATCCCACCAAAAACGCCCAGCTTAAAACGTATGCAAAATTCCGCATTCGTGGCGCGATTCTGGACAGCCTGCGCGACTGCGATTGGGGCCCGCGTGATCTTCGCCGCCAGGCGCGCCAGGTGGAAGAAGTGCAAAGCAAGTTGCGCAACCAGCTTGGCCGCGCACCTACGGAAGAAGAGATCGCAAAGGAAATGGGGCTGGAGCTTTCAGAATATTACGAGCTTCTGGGAACTTTGCATGGCATGAGTCTTGGATCGCTTGAAGATTCCACGGAGCATGATGAGTCGCGCGACGAGCTGTGCACCTATATCCCATACGCACCGGAACAGGACCCGTTCTTTCTTTGCGCAAAATCAGAGATGAAAGACATTCTGCAAAAAGCACTGGGTGATCTTCCAAAAAAGGAAAGAGAAGTGCTGGTGCTTTATTACTACGAAGAACTTACGTTGCGTGAAGTGGGAGAGATTCTGGGAGTAGTGGAATCCAGAGTCAGCCAGTTGCGCTCGGCTGCTCTTACGCGTCTTCGCTCGCGCATGCAGGATTTGCTATCAGAGCGCCCACCGCAGTATTCCGGGGTAGATGGAAGAGGCCAGGCATGCAAAAGATCTTAAACCAGGAAGAGATTGATGCGCTGTTTCGGCGTGCGTTAGGTACAAAATCAGCAAAGCAAGGCGGCGATACCCGGCACGTTACGCCATGTGATTTCCGTTCCGCGGGACAGATCACCAAAGACCAGCTTCGCTTGCTGACCGGGTTGCATGAGACATTTGCGCGCAACCTGGGCCACTCGCTAAGCGCTTACTTCAGGATAGAACTGGAGATGGCGGTAGTTTCCGTGGAGCAGCTTACCTATGCGGAATTCCTGCAGCGCATGCCGGACGCTACCTACTACGGCTCGCTGAAGGTTGGCGATCTGGAGAAGCGCGCGGGGATGACCATTGAATTGCCCATCGCGTTTCCTATTCTCGATTTGCTCCTTGGTGGGCGTGGCCGCTCTGAAGTGCAATTGCGGCAGCTTACGGAAATTGAGGAAGAGATTTTTGCCAGCGTCCTTTCAATGATAGTTAAAGAGCTTAGTGCCTGCTGGAAGTCCATGGGGCTGAACTTCACCTTTGAAGGCCGCGTGGAACAGGCTGTGGCGGCGGACATTAATTCGCCTACCGAGCGGATTCTCACCATCAGCTTTGAATTGCGCATGCTGGAGATGCAGGCCACGCTGAATATTATTTTTCCTTCAGCAGTTTCCGTGTTGATGCAGAGGGCCTTGCAGAAGAGCAGCCGTCGCGGATCAAACGCCCTTGCCACGGAGCATCTTCGCAACCGCTTGTTGCACAGTGAATTTCAGTTAGAGCTGGCCATACCGCCGGCAGGAGTGCGGGCGAAAGATTTATTAGACATGGAAGTGGGCAGCGTACTGGCGCTGCCGCACAAAGTTCAGGAACCGGTTTCACTCACGGTGGCGGGTTCCAGAATGTTCCAGGCATTCCCGGTAGCCAAGAATGAAAAGCGCGCAGGATACATCCAGAGAGTTACACCAATTTATGACGAAGAAAGAGGACGCAATGGCTTCGAGTGAAAATCTTTTCAGTTTAGCGGCATATTATTCATTATGGTCACAGTCCATTGCCTCCACAATGTCGCCGTTTATCGGCAAGGAAATTGGCGCTGCTGCCAAGAATGAAGCAATCGATGACTCAGGCGATGACCGTCTCTGGGTGACCTTTACGCTGAGTGAAGCTCTGCTTGGCGAGCAGACATTTTCTGCATCGCGCGCAGATGCGCTACACCTGAGTCAGTTATTTATCGGTGAAACTCCTGACCCGAATGCGGAATTTACCGCTGACCACGCAGATGCATTCGCAGAATTATTTCGCCAGTTTTCCGGAACGGTTGCTCTGCAACTGAAAGGCTTGCTGGGAGAGGAAATAGCGGTCCGATTTAAAGATACACAGGTCCCGGTATGGGGCAGCGCTGAAAGCACTTCACTGATCGTGAAAACGGAACCATCCATCATAATTTCATCGCGCATGGATACCGGCTTGCTTGACACCATTACCAAGGCTAAACTTGCGGCCGCGGAGATCGAACCCGAGCAGGCTGAAACACAGGTTTCAGCGCCCACACAGCGGCCGGGAGCAGAAGCCGAAACGGAAGAGCCAGTCATGGCGCATAGTGCGGCGCCCACAAGCAATTCTGCCCGGGCTTCCATCAATGACAAGAACCTGGACCTGCTGCTTGACGTTAAGCTGGAGGTTTCCATTCGTTTTGGACGCCGGCAAATGATGCTGAGAGATGTACTGGATTTGAGTTCCGGCGTAATGGTTGAGATTGATCGTCGCGTTCGCGATCCCATTGAGCTTCTTCTTGAAGGCAGGGTGATTGCACGCGGTGAGGCCGTGATTGTGGATGGGAATTATGGCATCCGGATTACTGAGGTGGTTTCACCCAGCCAGCGACTGGCGGAGATTGCATAAATGATGTTAAAAAATGCCCTTCCATGGCTGAATACCTGCGCCAACCCTGGGTGCCAGGCAAAGTCCCTGCATAAGAGATTTCTCAGCAGCGGCGCTTATCTGGGCGAAGCAAGGTATTGCAGTCCTGAGTGCTTCCAAATTGGCCTTGTGGAGTGCTTTGCGCATTTAACGCAACAGCCACGCAGCATGCCGACGCGCAGGCAGCATCGCATCCCATTGGGACTGGAACTGATTTCGCGTGGATGCATTCATGCCCAAACATTAAAGCTGGCCTTGCAAAAGCAGAAAGAAGAGCCTGAAACCAGGCTCGGGCAGATTCTTATGCGGATGGAAGCGGTCACTGAAGAGCAGATTACCGCCGCCATCGCATCACAGTGGTCTGTGCCGGTCTTCCGGTTAGACCCAAACCAGGTGCCTGAAGCTGCGCACCTTGTTCCGTTTTCGCTCATTCAGCGATACAAAATGGTGCCGGTGCATTTTTCAAAGCAGACGAATAAATTGCACTTGGCATTTGCGCAGGTGTTGGACAGAAGCATTCTATATGCCATTGAAAAGATGCTGGGCGTGCGGACCGAGGCATGTATTGCTGACGAATCCGCATTGCAACGCGTGATCCTGAATGCAGGCTCGCAGGAGCGTCCGGCGGAATATGTTCTAAACAGCCTTTCACGCGGTGAACTGGTCAGCATGATTGCCGGTTATGCCCTGCGTTTGCGTGCGGAAAAGGTTTTTGCCGCGAATTGTAATGATCAAATCTGGGTCCGTGCAGTAGCAAAGAATGAAGTAACCACGCACTTCCTGACCAGCATTCTTCCACTTCATGCTGCTGCTGTTGAAGCTGATATCTATTGATTCTGCTCCACTTACATTTGCATTGAACAGAAGGAAATTTTTGAGAATAAATCAAACTTTCGTTACCGCGCTGACCGTTTCTCTTTCCTCTTACGGCAGGACGGCATTTAAAGGTTTTGGATTTTCAGGCCGATGGATGGTCAGGAGCGAATATGACCCCGTTTCCAGATTACGGCATCCAATCGCCCGGTGCACTCAAGGGCAAAGATGATTATGTCCGGTCCGTATTATTGACGGAGTTGCTGGCGGACCATCTTCCCCGGCTGCCATGGTTTCTTAGAAATCTGCAATGCACTTTAGAAGAATCCAGTACCGTTCTGGAAAATGTCTGTAAGGCATTGGAAGCACATCCTGCGGTCTGTACCAACTTTGTACGCATAGCGTGTATGGCCGAACCAGCGCAGCCAATCTTTCCGCAGTTGGATCAGATAGTGATAATGCTGGGAAAAGAACGCGTATGGAACACCGCTGTTGCGGCTTATCTGCTGGTTGACTTGAATAGCACGTGGTCCACCATTCCCAAGAGGGCCGTGGCCATGGCGGGCCTGGCAAAAGGCGATGATGCATTCGTGAAAGCATGCAATGCGGGAGAGCCTGCCGCTGAACAGGCCTATGTTTCCGGAATACTATCAATTGTTGGTCTGCTGCCTTTGCTCAATGTAAGCGGTGTAACAGACAGAGTGCCTGACTGGCTTGGAACGTCGTCGGTTGCAATCGACAAGCAAAGAGAAACTTTCGGTACTGATTTCCTGGAGTTAGATCGCTGGGTGCGATTATTGTGGAAGCTTCCCCTGGATAAAATTTATGTGCACTCATCCGCTAAACCGGTCTTGGAAGCCTCCAATCCAGTAGCCCAGCAAAAAGAGTTTGTTTCACCGGTTGCAGTGCCTGCGGTAGAAGCTGGCGTCCGCAACTTAGTCCTGATTTCAAGAGGTAATGTATGACCCCTATTTGTGCGCTTATCGTGGATGATTCATCTGTGATGAGAAAAATCGTGGAGCGCTCATT
>DASRCD010000140.1:0-2859 GCA_035653315.1 Candidatus Angelobacter sp. | reverse complement strand
TGGACAGGTGATGGACACCAAGACCATCAACGATACGCCGCTGAATGGCCGCAACTGGGTCTTTATCGCTCAATTGGCTGCGGGCGCGGCCCCGCCCAGCGGTTCACGCGGTGCTGGCAAGGGCGACTTTAACGCGAACGGGCAGCGTGCCGAGCAGAACAACTTCATTCTGGACGGCGTGGACAACAACAACAACGTAGTGGACTTCCTGAACGGTGCCAGCTTTATCGTGCGGCCTCCACCGGACGCCCTGGCTGAGTTCAAAGTGCAGACCGGTGCGTACAGTGCCGAATTCGGGCACTCTGCGGGTGCTGTCATCAACGCCAGCATCAAGAGCGGTACGAACGAGATTCACGGCGATCTGTGGGAGTATATCCGTAACGACGCCTTTGACATTCATGACTTTAATACGACACCTGGGACCGTACCGAAGTACCGCCAGAACCAGTTTGGCGCAACGCTTGGGTTCCCCATTATTAAAAATAAGCTGTTCTTTTTCGGTGATGTAGAAGCAAACCGGATCATCTTCGGCGAAACTCATTCAGGCCAGATTGTTCCGACGGCTTTGATGCGCCAGGGGAATTTCAGCGAACTGCTGAATCCTTCCCTCACGTCGGGTGGAACTGCAATTACTCTGTATGAGCCTAGCGCAACCAATGCCGGAACAACTCCAATGTCCTGCAATGGCCAGCAGAATGTGCTGTGCTCGAACCAGATTGATGCAGTGGCGCAAAACATATTGAACCTTTATCCGTTGCCAAATGTCGGCGCCGCTGGACAAACCTATAACAATTACACTAGTCAGACCAATGCTCAAGACAACACTTGGCAGTGGGACGCGCGCATGGACTGGAACATCAGTTCAAAAGACCAGACCTTTGCGCGGTTTAGTTACATGCATGATCCTGCTGTGCATCCGGCGCCATTGGGTGAGATTCTGGATGGCGGTAGTTTTGGCGATACTGGAAACATCATTAATCTGGGCGAGAATTTTGCCTTTAGCGAAACACATGTCTTCACGCCAACGCTTTCCAATGAATTCCGCTTCGGCTACAACTATGGCCATTTTGGGTTCCAGAACTTCCACGCCTACGACCCGAATTTTGCGACTTCTCTGGGATTCGGCGGCATTCCTTATAACCCGGGCAATGGCGGGCTTCCTTATGTCAACGTAGGTGGCCTGTCGCATTTTGGATCGCCCCAGTTCTACATCTCAAACGAGTATGACAATGTCTGGCAGGTTCTGGACAACGTCACCAAGATTGTTGGAAACCATGCGCTCAAGATGGGCATTGATATCCAGCACGTGCGTTTTTCTACAACGCAGCCGACTCAACCCCGCGGAACATACAACTTTACTGGTGTATATACCTCTAAGGTAGGGACGGCGAATACTGGATATGGCGCAGCCGACTTCCTGCTGAACCTGATGAACAGTTCCGCCATTTCCAATGTTTTTAATAGTGATGATGTCCGCTGGGACAATGCTGGATATTTCCAGGACGACTGGAAAGTTACTCCAAAGCTGACGCTCAACCTGGGCATCCGCTATGAGTATTTCCAGCCGTATGAAGAGCGCCATGGTCATCAGGCACTCTTCTATCCTACGAATGCACCTGTTGCCAGTGGTGGAACGGGCGTCTACCTGCTTCCGGCCAAGAGCAGGAATGTGGTGATGGCGCAGAAGTTCCTGAATCTGTTGGCCAAGGACAACATCAGTCTGCAATACAGCAACTATAATCCCTTGGTTCATGGGCAAAACCTGAACTTTGCTCCGAGGTTTGGCTTCGCCTTCCGGCCCAATGACAAAGCAGTTATTCGTGGCGGGTTTGGGCTTTTCTTTGGTGGACTTGAAAGCGCGGGTTATTACCCGAATCTGGGTGAGAATTACCCGTTTGAGTTTGATTCGAGTTTCAATTCTCCAACAAGTTGCACTGCCGGAGGGACTTGTCCGACCAATGGCTTCACTCTGGAAACCGGCTTCAGCAATGCAATTGCGCAAGGTCTGCAGAATGCGATCAACACGCCTGCATTGCGCGGCGGCGATCCCCATGCAAAAACAGCCTACAGCGAGCAGTTCAACCTGACCACCGAGTACTCGTTGACCAATAACATGGTGGCGAGCGTAGGTTATGTTGGCTCCCTGGCGAGGCATCTGCTGGTCTTTCCAAACCCGAATGGGATGGTGGCCCTGGCCCCCAATGGTTATGGCCCATCGCCCAATCCGCTGCAGCCGTTCCCTGACTTTGGAGGAGTTGCATATAACTCCTATCAGGGTGTGTCGAACTACAACTCGCTCCAGGCCAAACTGGAACGGCGTTTTTCAAATGGCCTAAGTTTCCTGACCAGCTACACGTATTCACATTCGCTTGATGACGCTCCTACGCCACTTGGAAGTACAGGAGATGGTGGTTATCGCGGCACAAACATCGTCCCGATTGGTCTGGACTATGCCAGCTCACCGTTCGATGTACGCCATCGCCTGACCTTCAATGGAAACTATCAGCTTCCATTTGGAAGGGGGCGCAGGTTTATGAACCACGGCGGAGCGGCAGATTACTTGTTTGGCGGATGGGCCACAAGCCTGACTTTCCGTGCTCAGACAGGCGAGCCGTTTACGGTGTACAGCAGCAATATTTCAAACCCGTCCGGCGCAAGCGCTCGTGCCATTCGTATCGCAGATCCCTTCAAAGGAGGCGGAACGCCTGATCCCAGTTATGGCAGTGGCTTCACCTGTCCCACGAAGGTAAAGACGCTGCAGAACTGGTACAACCCGTGCGCCTTCCGCAATCCTAAGGCGAGTGACATCACGTACAAGTCGGATGGCACGCCAAATACTGTCAGCGGCTTGGCTGCACT
>DASRCD010000139.1:0-7106 GCA_035653315.1 Candidatus Angelobacter sp. | reverse complement strand
ATATGCTGAAATTGTCAATAAAACTTTTCAGATCATCTGAAGCGAGCGAGGCTTAGTTCCAAGGCAATCTCGCCCACGCGAATGTCTGTCTTCACTTCTGCCAATGATTTGACGATCGCTTCGGCTTCCCTGAGTTCATCTTCAGGATACGTAGTCTGCAACGCCACCACTTTCATCCCTGCCGCATGTCCTGACCGAATTCCTGCGGGCGTGTCTTCAAAAACCAGGCAATCCGCAGGCGCAGTTTCCAGCAACTCCGCGCCTTTTAGATAAGGCTCCGGAGAGGGCTTGCCGTGAACCACATCGTCCGCAGTAACAATGTGTTCCGGAATGGGAAGGCCGGCATAGCCAAGGCGGGCAACAGCCAGGGGCCGCGTGGCGGAAGTGACAATGGCAAAGCGGTTAGCCGGAAGGGTCTTTAGCAGGTGCAATGCGCCGGGAAGCGCCACGACTCCCTCTTTGTCCTCAATTTCCATCCGCTCCACCACTACATTCTCTTTTTCAGCATCCAATTCTGGAGCAACCGCGCGAATGGTTTCAATGCTGCGGCGTCCGTGGGCCATTTTTATGACTTCATTGGGATCATAACCATGAAGGACTGCCCATGTATGCCAGCTGCGTTCAACGGCAGGAGCGGAGTTAATCAATACTCCGTCCATGTCAAAGAGGATTGCTTTGGTGGAAAGGATCATCTTTCAGGATACCAAGCAAATAGTGGTCCGGCAGCTTTGGTAAAGAAGTAATAAGACGCAAGTACCTGAAGGAACACCACTCCTGGACCATCGTATTCTGGACAGTGGTTTACAGCAGGTGAAATAATCGCATTGTTGCGTATAGATTGAAGAATGGATTCAACGCTGGTCCAGCTTCATGCACTGGAGAAGTCACTTGAAAAAACTATCGTTTTTAGTCACGGCTTTTTGTCTGATCTTTATATTAGGGACCGCTGCCCATGCGCAGCAGTTCGATGTTTCAGCAGGTGTTTCCACGGTCACCGGTCCATCCAGCAACGCGCAGGTACAAACCATCAGCGGCGGGGCCTATCCTAACTTCGGCGTTGATTTTGTTTTTTATAAAAACATTGGTTTTGAATTCAACGCGGCTTTCCGCGCCAAACAAAATCTTTATCAGGGATTCCAGCCTTTCCGTCCATTTTTCTATGACTTTGATGCCGTGTATGCGCCCAACCTTGGCAAGCGCGCCCAGGCTGAATTAACAGCCGGCATTGGCGCTGAAAGCATCCGTTTTTATACGCCATTCCTCACCTGCGGCACCTTCACGGGATGCACTGACTTCGTCAGCAGCAATCACTTCCTTGGGCAGTTTGGCGCGGGAATCCGTTTCTACGCTACCAACCGCATCTTTATCCGTCCGGAAGCTCATTTGTATGTTGTCCGGAACAATTTTGAATTCAGCGGTGACAAGGTGACGCGATTTGGCGTTTCCATTGGTTATTCCTTCAAGAACCAGGAATAACTCAAACCTAACTACTTGATAAAGCCCAGTTTGCGGTGCAAATTGGGCTTTTGTCCTTCTTACAAACACGTCCTTTTGCCGCCAGCCGGCTTAATTTCTTATTTCAAATCCAACAGGGAACAACAAAGAACCATCTTATTTTCTCAGGAGCAATGAACCATGGCGACCCGGATCTTGTTTGTGGATGACGAGGCGGGGATTCGCGAAACACTGGCGCCTATCCTGGGACAATATGACTTTGACGTGACCACGTGTGCCACCGTCCCGGAAGCACTGGAAAAAATTAACCACGAAACTTTTGATGCCTTGCTCTCCGATCTGAACATTGGCCAGCCCGGGGATGGGTTTACCGTGGTCAGCGCAATGCGCCGCGTGCAACCGAAAGCAGCAACTTTTATTCTCACCGGCTATCCTGATTTTGATACCGCCCTGCAAGCCATCCGTAGCCAGGTGGACGAATACCTGATGAAGCCCAGCGATATTCCCACGCTTGTCCACACCATTCGCCATCGCTTGCAAAACCGGCGGTCAACTCCGCCTGAACCGCCATTAAAGCGTGTTTCCCAGCTCATGCAGGAAAACGTGCAGAACATTTGCCATGAATGGTTGGGTCTTGTGAATACCCACCCTGAGCTCATGACAATCCCGATTTCTGACAAAGACCGTATTGACCATCTGCCCCACGTGATTGACGAGCTGGCCAATCGCGTGAACCTTGCATCCAATGAAACAACGCAGCGCGCAAAATCAGCAGCAGTTAAGCATGGCCAGGAGCGCGCCAGCCAGCACTATTCCATTCCTCTGATCGTGATAGAGATGCGCCTTTTGCAGCATGTTATCTCTTCCGTCCTGCAGCGTAATTTGATCCGCATGGATTTAAGCACCATCATCGGCGATATGATGCAGGTGGGAGAAAGCATGCAGGAGCAGCTTGAGTTTTCCATCCGGGGATTTCAGCAGAGCGCACGCGAAGCTGCCTGAGATTATTTTGCCGGCTTTGGCTGCGCGATTTGCGGAACGTGGCCTCGTTTATAAATCATCATCGTACGCTTGAACTCAATCACAACGCTTCCATCCTGCTTGTAGCCCATTGTCTTCACTTTCACAATTCCCACGTTGGGCCGCGACTTTGATTCCCGTTTTTCCAGCACTTCACTGCGCGAATAAATCGTATCGCCCTCAAATACAGGATTGGGCAGACGCACCTCGTCCCATCCCAAATTCGCCATGGCATTTTGTGAAACATCCATCACGGATTGCCCTGTCACCAGCGCAAGCGTAAAAGTGGAATCCACCAGAGGTTTGGCGTACTCGGTTTGCGCGCTATAGACCGCGTCAAAGTGAATCGGGTTGGTGTTCTGCGTGAGCAGCGTGAACCATATATTGTCGGCGGCAATCACGGTGCGTCCCAGCGGATGCTGGTACACATCGCCGACCTCAAAATCCTCATAAACCCGTCCCGTCCAGCCTTGTTTTACATTCACGGTGGTTACTCCAGCAGTTAGTAAGATCGCGGCAAGCCGAGCACATGCTCAGCGATATACGTCAAAATCAGGTTGGTGGAAACCGGCGCTACCTGATAAAGACGCGTCTCGCGGAATTTGCGTTCAACATCATATTCTTCGGCAAAGCCAAAGCCGCCATGCGTCTGCAGCGCTGCATTGGCTGATTCCCAGGAAGCATCAGCCGCCAGCAGTTTGGCCATGTTGGCCTGAGCGCCGCAGGTCTTTTGCGCGTCGAACAGTGCCGCGGCCTGCGCCACCATGAGCGATGCTGCTTCCACATTGGCATAAGCGCGGGCCAGCGGAAACTGTACCCCCTGGTTCTGCCCAATGGGACGGCCAAAAACAATGCGCTCTTTGGCATAATGGCAGGCGCGCTGCAAAAACCAGCGTCCATCACCAATGCATTCCGCCGCAATCAGGATTCGCTCAGCATTCAGCCCATCCAGCAGATAGCGGAAGCCCTGCCCTTCTTCCCCCACAAGATTTTCTGCCGGCACTTCTACATCATCGAAAAAGATTTCCGTGGTGGCATGGTTCATCATGGTGCGAATGGGCCGTATGGTAAGCCCATGTTGTACTGCATCCGGCAAGTCCACCAGCAAAACAGAAAGCCCTTCACTGCGCTTCTTTACTTGTTCCAACGGAGTGGTGCGGGCTACCAGCAACATCAGGTCAGAGTGCTCCGCGCGTGAGATCCAAATCTTCTGGCCCTTCACTACATACTTATTGCCTTTGCGCACAGCCAGGGTCTTCATCTGGGTAGTATCGGAGCCGGTTGTAGGTTCACTTACGCCAAAAGCCTGTAAGCGCAGTTCGCCCCGAGCCAACAGCGGCAGATATTTTTCTTTTTGCACTTTCGATCCATGCCGCAGTAGTGTGCCCATTACGTACATCTGGGCATGGCAGGCGGCTGCGTTGCCGCCGGAATGATGGATTGTTTCCAGAATGACTGCGGCCTCTGTCACTCCCATTCCCGCCCCGCCATATTCCTCAGGAATGAGCGTACCCATGTAACCTGCGCTGGTTAATGCGCGCACAAATTCTTCCGGATAGGCGCGCTTGGCATCGAGCTCACGCCAGTAAGGATCAGGAAAATTTCGGCATAACTCATTCACGGCATGCTTCAACTCGCCGTGCAACTCCGGTTGTGAAGATTGAGGCATGGCGTTTAATCACCATCCTTTATGGCCAGCGCCACAGGACGGATGGGTGAACCTGTTCCGCCACGAATTTTCAGCGGCGCCGCAACGAATACAAATTCATATACGCGCTCCGCCGCAAGCTGCTCCAGATTCAGGCACTCGATAATGTGTATGCCGCATTCCACCAACAGATGAACATGGACCGGCATGGTCCGCGAAGGCACATGCTCAAAGTTAATTGTGTCAGAACCTGCAGCGAAGACTTCCCTGCTACTGAGCCATCGTGCGGCACTTTCACCGGGCCCCGGGCCATGCATCTGCGATTCAAAACGCGCTGTATCCTGAAAGAAAGCGCCCCATCCGGTGCGCAGCAGAACAACATCGCCATGCCGGATGTTTATTTCTTCGGCGCGTGCCGCGGCCTCCAGATGTTCAGGCATGATTTCAAAAGCAGCGGGCAGCCTGGCGGCGTTTTGCTGCCCGGCAATGTCCAGCAGCACGCCTCGCCGCAGGATTGGCGCAATCGTATCCACCGAATGCTGCTTGATTCCCTCGCTGTACGATTGCATCTCTGCGACTTCATGACCGCCATGCAATTTACCGCCACAGGAAAAGTGGCAGAGCGCATCTATGTGCGTACCCATGTGGCCGCCCATGGCCAATGATTCAGAGGCAGAGCTGCCGCCGTTCGGCATTACATAATCGCCATGCAATTTGGTGAGGCTAAACAGAAATGGTGGATGCACAGGATGATGCGGCATCCCGGCAAAATACGGCTGGCCCAGATCATAAGCCTTTGCCGAGCTGAGCAGTTCCAGCAACGATTGCGCGTTTGCTTTTGCGGCTTCGGGCATGGCTAAATCAATCCAGTCTTTCTGGCGATAGCCAGCTTTTTGCGTTCGATAGGAAGACTGGCAGCATCCACCATCTCATCTTTATAGGCGATTGCACCCAATCCAGAATCAACGTCAGCCTGCTCATACAGCGCAACAATCTCCTGCGCGCGGGTGATCTCTTCCTGCGTGGGAGTAAATACGCGGTTAATCACCGGAACCTGCTGCGGATGGATGGCCCATTTCCCATCAAAGCCCATTTGCGCCGCAGAACGGGCGTCATGCTCGCATTGTGCCAAGTCGCGAAATTGCGGCGTGACTCCATCAATCACATCAATTCCAGCGGCCCTCGCCGCGGCCACCGTCTTGGCTTTGGGATAATGATAAAGAGCAAACTGTTCCCGCACCGGATCACGCGCTCCGATATGGCTGGCATAATCCACCACTCCGAAAATTAAGGCAGCCAGCCGTGGAGAAGCGGTAGCAATTTGCTCGGCATGCAGCACTGCCTGGGCGCTCTCAATCAATGCTTCCAGCCGGATTTTCCCAACGGGCAAGCCGATATTCAATTCGATCTGCGTCAGCAGGCGGTCGGCAAAAAGAACGTCCGCGGCATCCTGCGCCTTGGGCAGAACAATCACATCAACTTTATTGCCCACTGCTTCCACTACATCAATCACATCGTGATAGAAAAATTTTGTATGGATTCCATTGGGACGAAAAGCGCGGACCTTGCCGCGAAAATCGAGCGTGTTGAAGGCCTCAATCAATGTGGTGCGCGCCGGGATTTTCTGCGATGGAGCGCATCCGTCTTCCAGATCAAAAATTACCTCATCCGCTTCACTGGCTGCGGCATGCGCCATCATCTTGAGCGAATGCGCCGGGCAGGTAAGCTCGCTGCGGCGTATCACACCCTCAGTTTGTGGCAAAGGCATCTTCATTGGTTCCAATCTTCATCCTGCAAGAACACCCGCTATTGCCCTGCAAGGGCCTTGATGAAGTCATAATAAAAATCCACGCCATCATAAAAATCTTTCACGCCAATCCGTTCATCCCTGCCGTGGGCGCGATCGTCATCTTCATCTTCAAACACTCCGGGTACGCCATAGGCTGGAATCCCGGCAATCCGCAGATACTTACCATCACTCGCGCCAGTGTCCATTACGGGAACAACAGGAATGCCGCCATAAAGGCCGGCGCTGAGTTTTTCCAGCTTATGCACAATAAATGGATTAATCGCGGATGCCGGGGCAGGCACCGCATCGCCTACTATGCTGATTACGATGCGATCATCGGCCAGCACCCTCTTCAGCGTGCTTTGGACATTTTGCAGTGAATCCTGGGGCAGCATGCGGCAGTTGACGATTGCAGCCGCCGTTTGTGGCAACGCATTGTTGGCATGGCCGCCTTCTAAACGGGTGGCAATACAGGTGGTACGGAGAAGCGCATTAAAAAATGGTGAACTCGCTAGCTGGTTCGCAGCGGCACTCGCCTTCGCCTGATCAGAGCCAATCACCGCCTGAAAATCCGCGGCTATTTCGGGAGTTTGCAGCGCGGCAGTCTTCTCAAAATAATCACGCGTGGTTTCATTCAGGCTTACCGGAAAATCAAAGTTCGCAAGCCGGGAAAGACCGGCGGCAAGATGATAAATGGCATTGTCTTTTACCGGACGCGAACTATGCCCGCCATTACTCTTCACTTCCAGCCGGAAATCGACATAGTTCTTTTCGCTGGTCTGCATGCCTAGTAAAAAATGCTTCCCTTTTCTGCTTTCAAAGCCGCCGGCATCCGTATTGATGCAGTATTCAGCATCAATCCATTCGCGATGGTTCTTCAGGAGCCATTGCACGCCGTTCGACTCTCCGCCTTCTTCATCGGCGGTCAGGGCAAGGACCAGGTCGCGTGAGGGTGTCCAGCCTTCTTTCTTCAGCCGCAGAAAATTCGCTACCAGCAGGGTTGCGCCATCTTTAATGTCAGAGGTACCGCGCCCGTAAAAATAGCCGCCAACTTCATTCAGCTTGAACGGGTCCATAGACCAGTCCTGACGCAGCGCTTCCACTACATCCAGATGCGCCAGGAACAAAATCGGTTTGGCTTGCCCATGTCCGCGCAGCCGGACAACCAGGTTCTTCTTATTGGGCAGCGGGCCG
>DASRCD010000138.1:0-5550 GCA_035653315.1 Candidatus Angelobacter sp. | reverse complement strand
AAACCGACCGCAGAAAAATCTTCCGCCGCATCCGCCACATCAAGCAGCAGCTTGAAGATGTAAAGCGCATACGCGGCCAGCAGCGGCAGCGCCGAGAATCCGTCCCGCTTCCCACGGTGGCGCTGGTCGGCTATACCAACGCAGGAAAATCCACGCTGTTCAACGTGCTCACAGGCGCGGGCGTGCTTGAGTCGGCCAAGATGTTTGCCACGCTTGATCCCACGGTGCGCGGCATTACGCTGCCCAGCAAACGCAGAGTGCTGCTGTCAGACACTGTAGGGTTTATCCGCAACCTGCCGACCACGCTGGTTTCGGCGTTCCGCGCCACCCTGGAAGAGGTGCAACGCGCAGCCTTGCTTTTGCACGTTGCCGACGTCACCAGCCCTTCCGGACATGAACAGCAGCACCAGGTGGAAAGCGTGCTCAAAGAGTTAAACGTTCTGGACCGTCCGCGCATCCGCGTGATGAACAAGGTTGATCTCATGCCGGAAGCGCAACGCAAGGCGCTGGCCAATACGCCGGCCATCGTCTATATTTCAGCGGCAAAACAAATTGGCCTGGACGAACTGCTCACTACAATTGACTCGCAGCTGGCAATCGATGCATTGCAGCCCATCCGCGTGCGCGTTCCCCAGAGCGAGGGCAAGCTGCTGGCGCAGATTGAATCCCGCGCGCATATATTGAAGCGCGTATATCGCGACAGCGCCGTGCAAATGGACCTGGAAGCGCCGGAGTCGCTGGCGCGAACACTGCGAGAGTATGAGGTAAGAACCAAGGGCCGATAGGTTCGGTGGCTAGCATTGGCCTCAATTACCAATTCTGGCAATTTCACCGATTTTGGCAATTACAGTGGTCGTCTGCTTATTCCTTGCGTGTCCCGTGGATTTGCTCAAACCCATGCCGATTCCATGTTATTTTGCTGCTCTTTCTGACTGCCGCCGGCTTTAAGTCTTTGCTTTTTCAATTATCAATTTTGGCAATTTCGGCGATTTTGGCAATGGGGTACCCCTCCCCCTGTTCCAACCCCATTCGACCCAGATGACCCCATTCGACCCCATGCTGAGAGAATCGGCTGAGGGTTGCAACCCCTAGTTTGCTAATTGCCATTTGCCAATTGCTATTTGCCCGATTTTCAAAGATCTTCGCATTTCCACCCCTAAGGGCTGCTGGAGAATAGCGCATTCTTGAGGGCGATGGAATAACGAAAGTAAATTTGCCGAACTGATCCTAGTGGATGTAGGACGATAGGAAATGTAGAACATCAATCGGGGAATGTAGACCAGTAGAAATGTTGACTATCGCGGGGTGGAGCAGGCCTTCAGGCCTCTTACCGGCTTCGAAAACCATAGTTGCCACGGGGTGGAGCAGGCCTTCAGGCCTGCGGTAAAGGCTGCTAAACTTTGTCCGGCTTTAGCCGCTGGGGTATTCTATGACCATTCCGCATCGAGGCAAGACCAGTGAGTCCACATACTTTGTTACGGCCAATGTGTTGGAACGCAAAACACTCTTCAGGGTGGAAAAAATTGCCCGCTTGTTTATAGAAGTGTTATTAGATTACCGCGCTCAGAAAAGATATCTTCTGCATGAGTTTGTTGTCATGCCTGATCACATCCATTTGGTCATTACTCCAACCGGAATCACTCTGGAGCGGGCCATGCAATTTGTAAAAGGCGGCTTTTCTTTTCGCCTTAACCAAGGCCTGAAGCTGAAGAGAGAGCCGTGGCAGCCCAGTTTTGTGGATCGGCGAATAAGAGATTCTCTGGAGTATGAGAGATTCCGGGATTACATTTGGCAAAATCCTGTAAAGCGCTTTTTAGCTACGACGCCGCAAGAATATCCATACAGCTCAGCCAATCCTGCTTTTTATCTCGACCCAGTACCCCAGCGGCTAAAGCCGTTCACCTCCGCAGCCAAACCGCAGGCCTGAAGGCCTGCTCCACCCTTCGTTAATTGCCATTTCTCTTCCTCTTTTTGGCTGATGCTTCATCTAGAATTAATCGAAGATCGATCCCGCGTTGATGGGCTACTGGCTGCATCATCGCTATGTTTCAGGGAAATCGCGGCTAGCGAACGCCCCAGATCTATACGCTATTTGGCAAAATCGATCCGTTTCGACATATTCTTATGGAATACATCCTGCACCCTCCTTGCATTTTCTTGCAAGAGTTCCCCTCAGCAAGCAGCGGGAATCGAATGGCCGTCGCGCTCAATCTGATTGATGAAGCAATCCGAACATATGATGTTCCTCGCGCCTCAGCGCGAAGAAGTGGGGTGGAAGCCCCCGGCCTTTATGGCCGGGGGTGTTTCCTCTTTCAGATTTTGCGCTTTAGCGCTGGTGGTCGTGGGTCAAGATTTTCGCGGCGCTTTGCGGATGAGAAAGGGTAATCCTCTGGAGATGGCGTCAGGCCGGCGCGAACGGGATTATCAAAAATATAATCGCGATGTTTCTCGTAATCTGCCGCATCGCGGATGCGGTGGTTCGTAGGTTTTGGCTGCCAGACTTCGCTCAACCCCAGTTCACGCCGCGCTGCGGTTGCATATCCGCTTGATATATTGCATTGCCTTCTCCAGCGGAATCCGCTCCTCGGGTGTAATGATGAGATGGAAATGATCGGGCATGATTACGAACTCGTGGAGTTGGAATCTTCCTTCGCCGCGATAGAAATAGAGCGTGTCAATCAGCAGTTCGGCAGCGTCTGCATTCTTGAAAAATGCGTGCCGCCTGTTCGTCACGATGTGACGAAAAAAGTTCTTATCTCCTGAGGAGCATGGGCCATGTTGATTGTGAATGGACAACGACCACCAGCGCTAAAGCGCTGGATTTTATCAGACTCGCTCACCCCGGCCATAAAGGCCGGCGCTTCCACCCAAAACGCACGATAGAACGAGTGCCCTTCATGCGAAAAGGGAAACAGGCGCGAACTGTCCTGGCTCAGCATGAAGGGGGAAGTGACGTTCCCCCTTAGTGAGTATTCCGCGCTAGTCTTCAATGGCCTCAACACCATTCTGCCTTGCTCGTTCAACGTTAGCTTTCATAGTGTTCAGTTCCTCGGCGGAGTGGCCTTGCCAATGGATGACCTCTCCTATCACACGCAGCGGATCCTTGGAACGGTAGGACAATGTCGGATTACCGGGGTATTTCTTGTCCGTCAGATTAGGATCATCTTCAATTGGTCCGGTCGCCTCTACCACGTAGATTCTGCCGGGTTCTTCACCAAAGGCCAACTCGGCTCCCCAGATCGCCGCATTCAAGGTGCCTGTCAGATAGATGTAAGTAGCTATCGCCCGTTTCCCGTAGTTGGAGTTGTACCCTGGCTGAATGAGATCTCCTGGTTTCAAGTTGGCCTTAGTGCCGTGGAAGTAACTTCGGCCCGGAAATATGGGATTGGTCACGAAATAGATCTCCTCATTATGGTCCGCCAGATGGTCAGATAAAGATACACTCGGGCTATGGCCCATTTAGTGTCACCCGGACGGCGGGTATGCCACTGTAGCGATCTTTGCGTGCATTCCTACTGAGGGTGCCCCATCCTTGCGTGTTCTTGCAAGGGTGGGCGGCGATGATGCCAGCACAACTTATGTCCGTTCTGCAATCTGCCAAGCCGCCACAACTTAGTAAAACGGAACATCTTCGTCCGATGCATTGCAGCCCATACGCGTACGTGTTCCCCAGAGCCAGGGCAAGTTGCTGGCGCAGATTAAATCCGCGTATGGATTGTAAAGAAACCTGCTTCATGAATTGAGAATAGGGTAGGCCATGTGCGGGCGGCTCCAGTCAATGTCTTTGCAGATGCAATAATCGCCCTACATTGATTCCAACATTGAAAGAAACACGATTTTCCTGAAAGGTTATGCTGCGGGAATAACCCACTTCCAGGCGCACAATCCGCGTGGGCTCAAAGCCAATCCATGCGTCGTATCCATGCTCGCGGATCAGGTCTTCACCCACAACCGTGGGAACTGGCGAAGTGCCATTTGTGTCAGCTCCATTTCCCAGCCTGCTGACAATCTCCTGCTTGCCAAAGGGAATGATCTGGTACGCATCTGCGCCGGTATAGAAGCGGCGCGTCAGGTTCACGTCAAACCCTTCTTCCAGATCAACAACGTTTCCATAGGAGGTGAAGGTGCGGGTAAGGTCTTCCGTATCCGGTACGGTGTTGCCGACATCGACGCTTACATAAGGCGCGAACATTCCAAAAGAACGGCGCAGGCGGTTGTCCCAATCCACTGTGAAATGTCCCGTGCTGAAACCTTTATTCACGCTTCCCGTGGGAGCGCCAAAAGTGACCGATGAAGAATAGTCCACTAGATCTGTAGGGAAATAAAAATCGGGACCAAAATAAACATCGCCGATTCCCGTAAACACCGGATTGGATGGGCCGCCGGCTGCCGCGGAGTCGCGCGTGACGTAAAAGGGAACACCGGCAAACACACTAAAGTGTTGATTGAAATCGTATCCGCCTGAGGAATCGACTTTCAGCAGCAGGCCCGCAGAGTCATACACGCCGCGAAAACTTTCATGAGCATTGAAGCCGCGATCTCCGTCCTGATCATTCTCGTCCTGCGCCTGCGGTTGCCGTCCGTTCCTGGGATTGGCGGGATTTGCCGTGGTTTGTGCAAGGACCGGTGCAGTGGCCAGAATTGCCGATAGAAGCAGAGCGCCCCTCCAACTCCAACCCATGCGTCATCTCCTCTTGCCATGGATGTTTTACTGATCGAGAGATGCGCAGAGACCCGTCTCGAGCCCGGTCTCTGCGCGTGATTCCGTGTACAAGCTCAAAGCTCAGTAGTACTTGTTGTTATTGTCGTGGTGCTTGTCTTTATGGTGTTTGTCGTGATGATGTTTATCGCGGTCCCGGTCCCTGTCCCGGTCATGCTTTCTGTGGTGATGTCTATCACGATCACGGTCACGATCGCGGTCGCGATCACGATCCTTGTGTGAGTAGTTGTGGTCATGTCCGCGCTCGTTAGCGAAGAGTGGCGTGGTGGTAAAGGCGGAGGCGCACATCGCGAGGATGATTACCCAGAGAGAGTGCTTCAAATTGCGTCGCATCTTTCTGTTCTCCTTGTTTAGACTTTCATTGCTGGATTGTGATGCGCGCATACAAAATAGAAGAGCGATCAGCAGAGGCTCGGCGCAATTTGGCATAAACTTCTCTCAGAAATTTTTAGAATTGAAGATGCGCCTGGAAACGCCATGAAATTTTTCAGTAAACCTGCTGGAGTGGCCCCGCCTAAAATTTATTTTTTCTGCAATCAAATTTGTATCCATGATGATTGCAATCAATGCTCAGTCAGTGCATATGTGGATTGAGGCAATGAAAGGAATGCGATTGTTCTATCGCAGGGCGATGTACGCTCAGAATTTCCTGGCAACAAAATCTCAATCGCAATTTTTTTGAGTATGGATTTCCCGCAGTTGTGCTCCACGTCCAAATTACAAATTGGTGCAGAAATTAAAATGGGCCGGTGACCAAGAAGCGGTGACGGTTTCCTTGGCCACAAGCCCATTCGATCCTGAATCGGATCGGAGGTGATGTAACTATTGTA
>DASRCD010000137.1:0-2227 GCA_035653315.1 Candidatus Angelobacter sp. | reverse complement strand
CCAGAATGCTGAGCTTAAGTCAGCGCTGCAGGGCGCAGCGCCGCTGTTGCAAGGCCATCTTCAGCATGCGCAGCAAATTCAATCATCGCTGAACCAGAGCGCGAGCAACGCTGCCCATTAAATGATGGCAACTCTCGCCAGGCATTGGACTGTGCGGCACGGGCTTACGATTCTGCTACTCTGCGGTGCATCGTATGCCTTTGCCGTACAGCCGTATTCAGAACCAGCCGGCACCAGGATGCCAGTCCAGACATCCAGCACAGCTTCACAAGCCCAACCGCAATCAGGCAATCCACCGGACGCGGTGATTGTGATGAAGAACATCGTCTTTCAGCCAGCCGAGCTTACCGTACATCCCGGGGAAGTAGTCGAGTGGAAAAATGAAGACATTGTTGCCCATACAGTCACGGCGAATGATGGCAGCTTTGATTCCGGGGCGATTCCTCCCGGAGGAACATGGAAGATGACCGTGACTAAGCCGGGAACGCTGGAATATCACTGCCAGCCCCACCCAAATATGACGGCGAGATTGATTGACACAAACGCTGTGCAGTCCGGGAAACAAAACACCGAGAAGCCCTGGCGGACGCCGGCTTTTGTTGTCCCAAAACTTCCGCAGGAGTTCCATCCCATTCTGGTGAATTTCACTGCGGCTTTATTGCCATTAGCCCTGCTGAGCGATTTGATTGGCCGGATATTGCGAAGAAAATCACTGCACGCCGCAGCGGCCTGGATGGTCCTGTATGCCGCAGCCATTACTCCGCTTACTGCCGCAGCCGGATGGTGGTGGAAAACGCAATTTATGCACACTCCGGGGAGCCTGCCGGCGAACCTGATTCTTGTTCATCAATGGCTTGGCAGCACCTTTGTTTTGGTCCTGATTGTCTTGGCGATCTGGCGCTGGCGTATTCAGAAGCGCGATGAGTCGCCTGGGCTGCTTTATCTGGCAATTGCCGCGATAAGCACTCTTGCTCTTATGTATCAGGGAAGTTTAGGCGGATCCATGGTCTTTGGCCGGTAAGCTTTGCACAGATTTATTGTGTACGAAGGTTTATGAGAGTGTAACCCTTAGCGTTGTTTGTAAGAGCCGAGTGCATTTTCGTTCCAGCAGTTTTATGTTTGCCCCGGCTGATGGTGGCTGGGGTTTTAATTTGGATTTTTTTTCCCGCTTGCCTCTTTTCGCCTGAAGACCTAGACTCATCCCGTTTGCTATGAGCCAATCTTTACTGCCGATCCAAACCATTGCGGGAAGGCTGAATCTGCCCGATGCTTATTTTGAGCCCATTGGCCGTCACGGCGCCAAGTTGAATCTGGGCATTCTTTCCGATTCGACGTTTCCGCCCAGGGGCAAGCTCATTCTGGTGACTGCAACCACGCCAACCACGTCCGGGGAAGGCAAAACCGTTACTTCAATCGGATTGGGACAGGGACTGGCGCATATCGGCAAGAAATCCATCATCACGTCGCGAGAGCCGTCATTGGGGCCGGTATTTGGAATGAAGGGCGGCGCCGCGGGCGGTGGAAAATCTCAAATTGAGCCCAGCCAGAAAATCAACCTGCATTTTCATGGTGACTTTCATGCGATTACATCCGCGCACAACCTGCTGGCCGCATTGATTGATGCGCATCTTTTCCATGGCAATGATCTGGACTTGGATCCGGCGCAGATTACATGGCCGCGCACCATGGACATGAATGATCGCGCATTGCGCCGCATTACCATTGATATTGGCGAGAAAAAAGGCGCGGTCACGCGCAACACCGGGTTCGTGATCACGGCAGCTTCTGAAGTTATGGCAATCATGGCGCTGTCCAGCAGCCTGCAAGATCTGCGTCGCCGCTTGGATGCAATCGTGATCGGCATGACGAAGGCAGGCAAACCTGTACGCGCAGCCGACCTGGGCGCAACCGGAGCAATGATGGCGCTGCTGAGTGAAGCCATCCTGCCCAATCTGGCGCAGACCACTGAAGGCACACCGGCAACGGTGCACACGGGGCCATTCGGCAACATTGCGCATGGCACCAGCAGCGTGATTTCTCATAATATGGGCATTCGCCTGGCGGATTATGTTGTGAATGAAGCGGGCTTTGCCGCTGATCTGGGTGCGGAAAAATATTTCGATATTGTTATGCCTTCATCGGGCATTGCTCCCGCATGCGCGGTGCTGGTAACCACTGTGCAAAGCCTGCGTACTCAGGGTGAAGGTGATCTGGACCGAGGCGCACC
>DASRCD010000136.1:0-15927 GCA_035653315.1 Candidatus Angelobacter sp. | reverse complement strand
TCCCAAAAATCCAGCTTCACCCTTGAGCAGGTGATGAGCTCGCCTTTTCCCACGGCGCTGACCGCCGCTGCCAAGGCCAATCGTATTGCCTGGGTCTTTGACAGCAGGGGAGAGCGGAATGTCTGGGTGGCGGACGCGCCGGACTTTGCCGCGCGGCAGGTCACGCATTATCAAGGCGATGACGGGCAGGACATTTTTGCGGTAAAGCTCACGCCGGACGGCAAAACCGTTGTGTATGCGCGCGGTTCAGAGGTGAGCAGTGAAGGTCATGTTGCCAACCCAACCACCGAACTTAAAGAACCAAAGCAGCAAGTGTGGGCAGCCGACATTGAAACAGGAAAGCTGCGCCTGCTGGGCGACATGGGATGTGCGGAAGAAGATTGCGAAGACATCCAGCTATCTCCGGATGGACAATGGGCGGTGTGGATAGGCGCAAAGAACAATTTGTTCATTGCCAGCGTGGCTGGTGACAAGCCTGCGCACCCGTTGACGGAACTCCGTGGAGAAGCTGGTGAACCGCAGTGGTCGCCGGATGGAAAACACATTGCGTTTGTCTCGGGCCGCAAAAGTCATGCGTTTATTGCGATTCTGGATATGACTCCAGATGGCAGCGCGCAGCGTGTGAGGTATGTTTCACCCAGCGTTGACCTGGATTTCGCGCCGCGCTGGTCACCTGAGGGCAAACAGCTTGTATTCATCCGCGCTGCCGGAGCAGAAAATCATGTGCCAATGATTCCCAGGCGTTCGGAGCCATGGGGTATCTGGCTGGCTGATGCGGACACCGCACAAGCGCATGAGCTTTGGCATAGCGGCAAAGAAATGAATGATTCATTGCCGCCGTTTGCAAGGGAGTCATTAAAGTTTGGCGCAGACGGAAGGATTATTTTTTGCTCCGAGCATGACGGCAGAAATCATCTTTATGCGACATCGATTCATGCATCCCCAAACGCTGAAGCCGATTTGCTTACGCCGGGAGATTTTGATGTGGAAGATGTGGAATTGGCGAGCAATAAAGAAGCAGTCATCTATACATCAAATCAAGATGATATTGAGCGCAGGCATATCTGGAGGGTGAATTTTTCTAACACTGACTCAGGCACAGCGCCCCGATTCAAGCCCGTGCCTGTGATACAAGGCAAAACCATTGAATGGCATCCTCTTATGCTGGCGGATGGTGAAATTGTTTCTTTTGGATCATCTGCCACTTCGCCGGCAATGCCGTATCACTTAACCCAAGAGGGCAGGAAGATAATTGCCCCGGAAGCGCTACCCAAAGATTTTCCATCGGACAAACTGGTTGAGCCCCAAACTGTTACGTTCCGCAGTGACGATGGGCTGGAGATTCACGCCCAGCTTTTTATGCCACCCAATCGCCCAGCTTCCATGCCCGCCTTGATCTTTGCGCATGGCGGTCCGCCACGGCAGATGATGCCGGGCTTCCATTACATGTACTACTACCACAATGCTTATGCGATGAACCAATATCTGGCCAGCCAGGGCTACGTGGTGCTCTCTGTCAATTACCGGCTTGGCGCAATGTATGGCCGGGCCTTCCGCGAACCGGCGAACGCGGGGTGGCGCGGATCATCAGAGTACAAAGACATTCTTGCTGGCGCAAAGTATCTGCAGGGACTTTCCTATGTGGACCGCAAGCGCATTGGCATCTGGGGCGGGTCTTATGGCGGTCTCATGGTTGCACTGGCGCTTTCGCGCAACTCAGATATTTTTGCCGCAGGCGTGGACTTTCATGGCGTGCATGACTGGTCAATGCTGATGGGCCGCCGCACTGGCGGAGATGAAGCGCCGGATTATAAAGAGGCAATGAAGCTGGCATTTGATTCATCGCCTGTGGCTGCCGTAGCAGGATGGAGATCACCAGTGCTGCTGATCCATGGTGATGATGACCGCAATGTGCCTTTCCAGCAGACTGTTGATCTGGCGCAACGCCTACAGCAGCAGAATGTGGCTTTTGAGCAGCTTATTTTTCCCGATGAAATACATGATCTGCTGCTCTGGAAAAGCTGGGTCACAGGTTATAAAGCGACAGCGGATTTTCTTGGACGGAAGTTGGGAAATGAGAATAAATGAACATCAGGCCGGATGTCCTTGCGGAGCATCCGGCCTGAAGGCTTTACGGTCTCAACTACACTCATGCTTAGTAAAGGGTTTCAGCGGGTCATTTTTCTAATAAGCCACTGTAGTCACTGCACCCTCCAATACGCCATCATCAGCAGGATTGCCACTGACAAGTGTGAGAGCCCCAGTAGATGGATCAATTTCATAGGTAAGCAGCTCTATGTTGGTACCTGTGGCTCCCACCATGAATAGAAACTTTCCGGTCTGGTCAACTGTGATAGCGCCATTTTTGGAGCTTGCAAATGGAGATCCTGCAACTGGCGTCAGCGCCCCTGAAATTTGATCAATGGAGAAGGCATAAATGCCTGCAGTGGTTTCGATGCCCGAAATGGCATACAGATATCTACCAGTTGGGTCAGGCGCTATAACCCAAATATGATCGTCAGTAGGAAATGGAGACCCCGGAACCACGGAAAGAGCGCCTGTGCTTTGCACTTTATGCACATCCAGGTTGGGCCCGGAAATCAGGCCGCCAGTATAGATAAATCTTCCCAGTGGATCGGCGGCCAGAGGGTCTGCAAAGAATGCGGGCGCAATTTCAAAAGTGGAGCCAGCAGGCGCGGGTTTTGGTATGCCACTGGATGGATCAAGCGCATAGACGCTAATCTGGCTATGATCACCCCCGGAGATATTATCCTGCGCGATATATAGAAAATTTCCTGACGGAGCGATTGACAAACCATCTAGTGAATTTATTGTATTTGGGTCTGCTACCACGAAAGGCGAACCGGGCAGCTTGGTTAAAGAGCCAGTGTTCTGGTTGATGCTGAAGACCAAAATGCCTTCACTCTGCGCCATATACAGGAATTTGCTATCGGGAGAGATCACAATGCTGCCAGCAGGTTTATCCAGCAGGATAGGCGGATCAATTGCTGTAAGGTTTCCGCTGGATGAATTAATACGGAACATACCGATTTCATCCTGTCCAATTTTATTTCCGTGCGGAAACGCAGAAGTGCCGACCACATATAAAAACCTGCCAAGCTTGTCCGCCGCAACATATGTGGTGAATCCTGTTCCCACTGTGACAGGTCCTTGTGGCAGAGCGGTTGTTGTTCCAGTATCTGCATTGACCGAGAACCCGTGAACGGCAAAATCGCTGTGGACCATATAAGCAAAGCGGGTAACCAGCGCAGCCGGTACCGGGCTAGGCGTTGGAGTTGGTGACGGATTACCGGCCGGGGTTGGTGTGGGCGAAGGTGGATTACCATTGTTGACAGGTTGACTGGGATTGCTGGCGGAAAGCGTTCCGCTTCCGCATCCAGAAGTGAATAAACAAACAACAAGAATCAAGGCCAGAATAGACGTAGTGATCGCGCCGCGCACAAGTTCTCCTTAAGAACAAATAGTGGGAAAGGGGAACACACACTAGGAGTTCTGCTTGCAATCCGGAGTTGCCTAATTGAATAGTGAATTGCTGGTTAACATGCCGATCAAATACACGTTCCATAAGAGCCGCCTATCTCAGCAGCAGCAGTAAATGAAGCTGATCACATCTCCCAGAACCTCTGGTCAACACAGGAAATTAAACCTATATTCTTGCGGAATGGAATCGCCTTCGTTTTTCTCTTGCGGACGCGATATCATGTTCCTTAACCCTGATGGAACAGGACCTTACAATTCTCAAAGACGACATGATTGCCTTCATTGAAGGCCATGGCCTGCGCCGCTTCAGCGCCTATGTGAGCGAGGAAGTTGCCAGCGTGCCATGGCTCTCAGAAGAAGACCAGCCGGATGGATGGAAGGATTTTGTCGAACTGGCCAAGGCGTCCAGCGTAAGCTTTGTCACCATGAGCCACGTTGCGTTGGATATGGAAGACGTGGACCTGCTCATTAATCGGTTGCAGGAAATCGATTATATGAATGAGGAAGACCTTGAGGAAGCAGGCTGGCTGCGCAGCTTCATTGGCAAAGTGGGCTATCTGCAACTCGGGTTTCCCTGCCAGGGAGTCATGTTTATTTATGAAGTTTCCACGCAGTGGTATGAAACGTATCAGCGGCTGGAGAGTGCGGCCGATGATTATGATGGCATTTTGATCGACGATACCGACCAGGACGACGAATAATCCATGCAATGGGTGTTCGCAAATCCTGATCCCACACAGATTGAGCAGCTCAGCGCGGAAGCAAAAGTTTCTCCGGTGATTGCGCGCCTGTTAGCCTTGCGCGGCGTTACCGCTGAGAAAGCATCCGATTATTTATCTCCTTCGCTTCATCAGTTGCACTCGCCGCATCTCATGCGCGGCATGGATATTGCCATTGAGCGCCTCAGCGCGGCCATTGCCAATCGCGAAGGCATCCTGATTTATGGCGACTACGATGTGGATGGCACCACGGCCGTGGTTATCCTGAAAACAGCGATTGAGCTATGCGGCGGCGCAGCGGACTTTCATGTTCCACACAGAATCAAGGAAGGTTACGGCATTAAGGATGATGTGATTGAGCGCTCCGCCGCAGCCGGAATTAAAGTGGTGATCAGCGTGGATACGGGCATCCGCGCTTTTCAAGCGGCGGAAACAGCACGGCGCGTGGGCATTGATTTAATTGTGACCGACCATCATTTGCCGGAGGCGCATGAAGGCGTTCCCAATGCGCTGGCGGTGCTGAATCCCAACCAAAAGGGCTGCGATTATCCATGCAAGGAACTTTGCGGGGCCGGCGTTGCATTCAAGATTGCCCAGGCGCTATTTGCGCGCTTTAAAGATGAGGCCGACCAGAAGAAATTAATTCCATCTTTCCTCAAAATGGCAGCCATTGCCACCATTGCGGATGCTGTTCCATTAACTGGCGAGAATCGCATTATTGCCCGTCTGGGGCTGGAAGGCTTGCGGCGTCCGGTAAATGGTGGATTGAAAGCCCTGATGGAAGTTTCCGGCCTTACGGGCGAGCGTGGCCTTGCCGCCAGCGATGTGGGGTTCCGTTTAGGCCCGCGCATTAATGCCGCCGGCCGTATGGATGTGGCCCGCGATGTAATTGAGCTGTTTACCTGCAAAGACCTGGAGCGCTGCAAAGACATTGCAGAAAAGCTGAACCAACTGAATCTGGAACGCCAGGCGGAAGAAGCGCGGATTATCGCTGAGATTGACGATCAACTGGCGGCCGAGCCTGACCTGACAGGGAAGTACTGCATGGTCTTTGATGGAGATGGATGGCATCGTGGCGTGGTTGGGATTGTGGCCTCTCGCGTGGTGGAAAAGACAGGCCGTCCGGCTTTGGTGATTGCCAGAGATGGTGAAGAAGCCCACGGTTCGGGACGGTCGATTTCGGCGTTTCATTTGTTATCGGCGCTGGAATCTTGCCAGTCTTTGTTTACACGCTTTGGCGGACATGCCCATGCCGTGGGCTTTGCCATGCCAAGCCGGGACGTTCCCGCTCTAAAACAAACATTGAATGATTATGCGCAGCAAAAGCTCACACCGGAAGATTTTCTGCCTCAATTGAAAATTGATGCGGAAATTCCGCTGAGCCATGTAACGCCGGACCTGCTGAAAGACCTTGCCCAGCTTGAGCCTTTTGGCCATGGCAATCCTGAGCCGGTATTTTCATGTTGTGATGTAAGCCTGTTGGCGCCGCCCAAAGTGATCAAAGATAAACACATTAAATTGCGCGTGAACCAGAGGCGTCCTGATCTCAAGAACAGCTTTAACTATGAAGCTGTAGGCTGGCGCATGGCCAGCCGATTAGCAACAGACGCTCTTCAGCCCGGAGACCATTTGGACGTGGCATTTACCGTGGGATTGAATTTCCATCCGGACTTTGGCGGGCTGGAATTGACTCTGGAAGATTTCAGGAGAGCTGTTCCGGCCGCGATCTCAGCTTGCAAGTAGTTTTGAATCCAGGTGCGGCGCAATGCCGGGATTGACTTGCTTAAGACCCCATTCTTTTCTGCTGCTTCTCATTTACCATTAAGCAAATGCCCTTTGATCCTAAACGCCTGAGAAAGGTTTTTGCCGCCAGCGCGGTGCTGGTGGTGCTGGTGGCGGCAGGCTTTTATCTCCGAGGCATATTAAAGGGCAAAGCTACTGTGATTCCGGCGCAAAAAAGCATTCCGTCGAACGTGGAGCGCAGCGCGACCGGCTTCAATCTTTCTAAATCAGAAAACGGGAAAACGCTCTTTACCATCCATGCGGCCAGCGTGCAGCAATACAAAGAAGGCAGCAAAGCGGCACTGCATGACGTGAGCATTGTGGTGTATGGGCGCAACCAGGACCGCTCCGATCAAATTTACGGCTCGGATTTTTCTTATGATCCCGTAGCCAAGATCGTTACAGCGGAAGGAGAGGTGCGCATTGATCTGGAAGCCAACTCTGCTGTTGCCGCCAGTCCGGAGCAGCCGCCCGCGCCTGAGACCCGTAACCTTATCCATGTGACAACCAAGGGGCTCTCATTCAATGAGAACACCGGGATTGCGCAGACGAACGCCGGCATTGATTTCCGCGTGCCGGAAGGCAATGGCTCTGCGGTTGGTGCGGTTTATGATTCGCATGGCGGCGTGCTGAACTTAAAGTCAGCGGTAAAACTTGTGAGCACCGGGAAACGCAAGGCCACCATCACCAGCCGGAGCGCTGTTATTACAAAAAATCCCAGCAAGATCACCTTGCAGTCGGCCAAGGTTGAGGAACCTGAGCGCACGCTGTTTGCCGATCATGTGACGGCCTATCTGCGTGACGATAACAGCATTGAACGAATTGCAGGGGAGGGGAATCTGCATGCATCACAAACCGGAGCAAAAGGATTTGAGTTGAACGCCGCTGAAGGCGAACTGAAAATGACAGACGATAATCTGGCGCGTTCCGGTGTGCTTTCCGGCGGGGTGAATTTTGCCAGCAAGGGTGATGCCCCTGCGGAAGGCAAAGCAGGCAGGGTGCTGCTCACCTTTGGCGCAAATAACCAGTTGACTAAGGCTCGTGGAGAAGATTCTGTTCAACTCAAGCAGGGAAATCCGGGTAAAACGCAGGAGTTGCATGCCGCAGCTATAGATCTGACCATTAAGGACGGAAAGAAGCTGGAAAAAGCCGTGACATCTTCCGGGCCGGCGGAAATCGTCCGCGAACAGGATACAGGCAAGACCACCATCAGCGCGGGACAGTTTGAAGCCCGCTTCAATGACCAGAATCGCCCAGTTTCTCTCTATGGAACCCCTAACGCAAAGATTGTGGACTCCTTGCCGGGACGTCCTGACCGGGTGCTTACATCGCATGAGTTGACGGCCAAGTTTGACGAGAAGGGACAGATTTCTTCTGCGGAGCAGAGCGGCGACTTTCATTATCAGGAAGGGACACAGACAGCCACGGCGGCGCAGGCAAAATATGGCGCAGAGGATGACACAATGCTGCTCACCGGATCGCCTCGGGTGAATGATTCCGGCGCTACGCTAACAGCAGATACCATCCAGTTCAATCGCAAGACCGCCAATGCGGTGGGACAAGGCAACGTAAAGACGACTTACACTGACCTGAAAGCGCAGCCGAATGGAGCGATGCTGGGGTCGGCCGACCCTATCCATGTGACTGGAAATAGCGTCACCGCCAGTAGAATGACCGGGGTGGCCCATTACACCAAGGCCCGCCTGTGGCAGGGCGCGAATATTGTAGAAGCGCCAACCATCAACTTTGACCGGACCAAACGCAGCCTGCAAGCCCAGGGAAACCAAGCTGTGCAAGTTGCATCAGTTTTTGTGCAAAAAGACAAAAAAGGCAATTTATCGCCAGTCAATGTGACGTCCGATAAGCTCACGTACGTGGATTCAGACCGTAAAGCGGTCTTCAGCGGCAATGTGGTGGTGCATACCCAAGAGACAATCATCAACTCGGATTCTGTTCAAATTATCCTGCTGCCAAGACAATCACAAGTCCAGGCACAAGGCGCCAGTCAGCTGGAACGCATTGTGGCGCAAGGAGATATTAAGATTCAGCAGGGAACCAGGAAGGCGGACGGCACGCAACTGGTCTATACGGCGGTGGACGAAAAGATGGTTTTGACAGGTACGAAAGACCATCCTCCTAGCATTTTTGATGCCGAACAGGGCAAAATCACCGGGAATTCGTTGACTTTTTTTACTCACGATGGTAGGGTGCTCGTAGGTAGTGGAGAATCTTCCCAAACCCAGTTTCCGAATAGGATTAAAGACGCGAGTACGAAGTAGATGCAAACCCTGGCAACGGACGACATCGCGAAATCGTACCGCGGTCGCAGGGTAGTAAACGGCGTCAGCCTTCACATCAATCAGGCGGAAGTGGTAGGCCTGCTGGGGCCTAACGGCGCAGGCAAAACAACAACTTTTTACATGACGGTGGGCTTGGTGCCCCCGGATAGCGGACGCGTCCTGGTGGATGGGGCGGATATTTCCAACGTACCCATGTATTTGCGGGCGCGGAATTACGGGATTAGTTATTTGCCGCAGGAGCCTTCGGTTTTTCGCAAGCTGTCAGTGGAAGAAAACATCATGGCAGTTTTAGAGGTACAGCCCATCTCCTGGCAGGAGCGGCGGAAAAAACGGGACCAGTTGATTGATGAGCTGGGCCTGGGGCATATCCGGCACAACATGGGGTATGCGCTTTCCGGTGGTGAACGTCGCCGCGTGGAGATTGCGCGCGCTTTATGCATTGCGCCAAAATTTATTTTGCTCGACGAGCCATTCTCGGGAATTGATCCCATTGCGGTGCTCGACCTGCAAAAGATTATTTTTGATTTGAAGGGAAGCGGAATCGGAGTGCTGATCACGGACCACAATGTGCGTGAAACCCTTTCCGTTACAGACCGTGCTTACATCATCAATGAAGGTCGAATTTTCCGCACAGGCACGCCGGAGCAGTTAGGCAATGATCCGGAAGTGAAGCGGGTTTATCTGGGAGAAAGTTTCTCCTTTGTTTAACAAGCAAGCTGCAGAGTGTGAGGCACAATGGACTTGAGTACTTAAATTACGACGGTACTCTTTTGATATTTCCACACTGATGTAATAGTAGAATTTAAAAAGTAAAGTAAAGAAGACGGATGGTTTTACTCCAAAACAAACTGAATCTAAGGGTCTCTCAGAAGCAAATTCTCACTCCTGGGCTGGTCCAGATGGTGAGCGTGCTTGCGCTCAACAAACTGGAACTCAAGGAAATGATTAATACTGAGATGGTGGAGAACCCTGTTCTGGAGGAGCTGGATTCTTCCGTTCCGCTTCTGGACGAGATTGCAGGCAGGCAGGAAGCCCACGAGCGCCAGGACGCGCAGGACATCCGCAGTAAAGATGAAGCTGCTCCCGAAGGGGACAAAAAAGATCCTTTTGACGAGATTGATTTTGGATCGTTTTTCCGCGATTATCTTGATCCCGGCTATCGAAACTCCGCCGATCTGGAAGAAATTGACCGCCCATCATTTGAAAACTTTCTTTCCAAGCCCGGGACCCTTACTGACCATCTGATGTGGCAGCTTGGATCAATCACGGTCAGACCAGCCGTGTATGCGGCAGCGGAACTGGTGATTGGGAATTTGAATGAAGACGGTTATCTCAGGGCATCTGAAGATGAACTAATGGGGATAGCAGAGCCTGAAGAGGAGAGCAGTCAATCCACTCAACCTGCGGTTGAACCAGATTCCAGCAAAGCGTCTTCCAATGAGCTATCTTCTAGCGAACCATCTTCCAGCGAAACATCCCATCTGGAACTTATAGTTTCCCATGAGCCCACGCCTGAAGCAGTAGCTGCTGAAAGAAAAAATGGATTTACTCCCGTTCTGCAATTTAACCGCGATGATCTGCGGGAAGCCATCAAGATAATTCAGCATTTTGATCCAGTAGGAGTTGCCGCGCGTGATTTGCGCGAATGCCTGGTCATCCAGTTGGAGCACCTGATCAAAACGCGGGACATGGAAGGCTCTGACGATCCTGAAAATGACCAGGTAGTTGAAGATGCATTGAAGATCGCAGACCGCTATCTTCATTTTTTGCAGAACAAGCAGTACAAGGAAATTGCAAAAGCCATAACGCGGCCATTGGATGTCGTGATCCAGGCGCATGAGTTTATCCGCACGCTCGATCCCAAACCCGGTTTGCGCTACAACAAAAGCGACGCCAAATTGATTGAGCCGGACGTTGCGTTTGTAAAGCATGGCGACGAGTATCTGGTCCTGATGAACGATGAAGATCTTCCACAGCTTCGCGTTAGCCCAACCTACCGCAAGATGTTGAATAACCAGAACGGCGGCGTAGAGAAAGACGTAAAGTCTTACGTGAAGGAACGCTATAAGTCTGCAGTTCAACTGATTAAAAACATTGAGCAAAGAAGACAGACAATTCTGAAGGTCTGCTATGCCATTATTGGCAGGCAGCGGGATTTTCTTGATCACGGAATCGACCAACTGAAGCCAATGATGATCAAGGAAGTGGCAGAAGAGATTGGAGTACATCCTTCCACCGTGAGCCGCGCCGTTGCCAGCAAGTATGTGCACACTTCACAAGGCGTGTTCGAGCTACGCTATTTCTTTTCAGAAGGCGTGCAGGGACCGGAAGGCGCAGGCACATCACTCCTGATCTTGAAGCGCCGCGTGAAAAAGCTGATTGAAGAGGAAGATCCGGCACACCCGCTGACCGATGACCAGATTACCCGCATCTTACAATCGCAGGGAATTCAGGTGACCCGGCGTACAGTGGCAAAATATCGTGAAGACATGAAAATTCCCAGCACTCACCAAAGGAGGACAAAGAGCTAAATCCGGAAGCGCGGCCTTACCCCCTCGTGCCAGGCGCTCCCGGGCCAAGCATAAAAGCCGACTGCACCGATGCCCGTAGCTTCAGGCACCAGTCAGACGACTCTCAATTCAGTTATTTCTCAGGAGGGAGTCAATGAACGTCGAATACACTGGCCGGCAGTTTGAAATCACTCCCATTACCCGCAAGCATGTCGAAGGCGGGCTTGAAAAAATCCAGAAAATTTTAAACAGCAATTTTGAAGCGCACGTGGTTCTTTCCACGGAGAAGCGCCGTCATATCGCTGAGATCACCATCACGGTGCGTAATCATCCGCCCATTGTGGGGCTCTCTGAAGCCACGGAGATGGCAAATGCCATTAATTCCGCGCTGGACAAGATTGAGCGGCAGGCAGTGAAGTATAAGACCAGATGGAAAAGCAAGAAACGCCAGGCCCGCAGAAAACTGGAACAGGCCGGCGATAACCGAGGGGAGCTAACCATAGCTGTTGCCGTTGGAGGTGATTTGACCACGGCTGTGCCGGTGAAGGTCCACAGCTTTCCGAATACCGTGAAAATTACCGAGACGCACATAGTAAAAAGCTCCGATTCGGTATCCTACAAACCGCTTACATTGGAAGAGGCGGTGAAGGAAGCGGAGTTTCGTGATCGTGAAGTGTTCGTCTTCCGCGATCCACAGGGCAGGGTGAAAGTGCTGCACCGCAAAAAAGACGGCAAGATGGAGCTGATTGAAGCTCCATAAATGAGCGATGTGAAATGAGAAAGGGCGCTTGCGAGCGCCCTTTTGTTATTGGTAATTTTAAGGCGGGTTATGCAGCGCGTTCAATTTCAGTATCGCTTGAGAAATAGCGGCGTGCTCCGGAGTCATCCGTGTAGTCGGTAATACCGGCAATCACGGTTTCGCCTCCGCCCTGGCCATAGAAATAACTGCGTTCGGCAGTGCCTTCCAATCCCAGCATAAGCGGCATGGCGGCGCTGGCGGCGGCAACACCATAATCCAATATGCCGTGTACGCGGAAGTTGTAAAGCCGGAAGACTCCAGCTTCATAATCGGTACATAGAGCATTCACCAGGACCGCTGCGCCCAGAGCGAATGCCGCATTGGAAGCGCGCCGGTCGCGCTGGCGGAACAGAATGCCCGCCAGAATATTTGTGCCGGCGTGGATGTAATCAATAATGCCATGTGTCTTTGAATCGATGACTCGGGGTAAATTGTCTGATATAAGTCCAGCCATTTATCTTCTCCTTCTTTAAATTAAGCTGCGGGTCTTTTCTGTTTTGCCTGGCCGAAAAGTTGGATCATTGCTTTGCTAAACGCCGGGATATCGTCTGGTTTGCGAGCACTCACAAGATTTCCGTCAACCACTGCTTCATTGTCCACCCACTCCGCGCCGGCATTGCGAATGTCGGTTTTGAGTGATGGCCATGAGGCGATCCTGCGGCCGCGAGCTGCACCGGCTTCAATAATTGTCCATGGGCCGTGGCAGATGGCTGCAACGGGCTTACCTGCGTCGAAGAAAGATTTCACAAAAGCCACCGCTTTTGGTTCCATGCGCAGTTTGTCTGGATTGATCACGCCACCCGGAAGTAATAGCGCGTCAAATTCATCTGCGTTGACATCATCCAGGCTTTCATCCACGGGGACTGTCTGGCCCCATTCAGTAAAGTTCCAACCTTTGATCTCGCCGGATTTTGGCGAGACAACTGTGGTTTCTGCGCCGGCCTGATTCAGGGCCTCACGAGGTTTCAGCAGTTCTACCTGCTCAAAGCCATCCGTGGCCAGAATTGCTACTCTTTTTCCATTTAGTTCTGCTGCCATGTTGTTCCTTTTTTAATGAGATATGAAAATACGCATTGTTTGCGCAATAAATTGAAATGAAGAAGCCCGGCACAGCAACGCATGCCGGGCTTCTGGTCAAAAAATTAATTTAAAGACTTAAGCCGCAGCGCCATTTGCCCAGGGATCAAGCACAACTTTGGTGCAATGCTCCTGTTTATCGCGAAACACCTTGTACATCTTCGGCGCTTCATCGATTGGGACGCGATGGCTCACCACAAAGCTGGGATCGATTTCGCCTTTCTGTATCCGTTCCAGCAGCGGTTGCATGTAACGCATCATGTGGGTTTGGCCGGTTTTCATGGTCAATGCTTTGTTCATGTATTGGCCCATGGGCATTTTGTCAATAAATCCGCCATAGACGCCCGGCACGGAAACTGTTCCGCCTTTGCGGCATGCCATAATGCATTGGCGCAGAACGTGCGGCCGGTCCATTTGAACGCGGAGTGCCTGTTTGGCCCGGTCAATGGCGTACATTGGTCCCGTGTAGTGGGCTTCCATTCCCACTGCATCCATGCAGGAATCAGGACCGATGTTTCCAGTCATTTCTTTCAAGTGTTGAGTAAGGTCATCGACTTCCTCATAGTTCACGATTTCCGCTCCGGCTTCAGCAGCCAGACGCAGGCGATAATCGAACCGGTCAATGGCAATGACCCGTTCTGCGCCAAGCAGGAAAGCGCTCCGGATGGCGAACTGACCGACAGGGCCGCAGCCCCAGATTGCCACCGTATCGCCAGGACGGATGTTGCAGTTTTCCGCGCCCATGTATCCGGTGGGAAAAATATCTGAGAGGAAAACCACTTGTTCATCGGAAATGCCGTCAGGAATTTTCAGTGGGCCTACGTCAGCGAACGGCACGCGCGCATATTGTGCCTGGCCGCCGGCATATCCGCCGAGCATGTGGGTATAACCGAACAAACCCGAGGGCGAATATCCCATCAGCTTTTCGGCCATCCAGTAATTCGGGTTGGAGTTATCACAGCAGGACCAGAGCTGCTGTTGGCAAAAGAAACATCGTCCGCAGGCGATGGTAAAGGGCACAACAACGCGATCGCCCACTTTTAGTTTGTCACGGCTGATGCCAGGGCCAACTTCAACAATCTCTCCCATAAACTCATGGCCCATGATATCGCCCTGTTCCATGGTGGGCATAAAACCATCATATAAGTGCAAATCAGACCCACAGATGCAAGTACTGGTAATCCGCACAATGGCATCCCGCGGGTTCAGGATTTTTGGGTCCGGAACGTTTTCCACACTCATTTTTTCTGTTCCCATCCAGCAAACTGCTTTCATGATGCCCTCCGGTCTGTGGTGACTGCTTCAGTAAGGTTGGTTTCCGATGCAACTGGACCATCAGGGTCAAGAAGCCGCGCCGCTGCTGCCACTCCGGAACGAGGTCCATGGGATTGTCCTTCAACCGTTGGAATCTCGCCTGTTTCAACTAAAGCCTTGAACCGGCGCAGGTCTTGCCGCATGAGGAAATCAGGGTCTTTGCCCAGAAGTTTTGCCAGCGCCCTTCCAACCGAAGCAGCCGGTGGTTGATAGATGATGGTTGCTGTAATCAACGTTCCACGGTTTGCGGGCGCAGTGCTAAATTCCACCACACCATCCACGGTAATATTGGAACCCTGGATCGAGCGCCATGAGATCATTTCATTCTGCCTTTCGGCAACGATTTCAGCTTCCCAGGTGATTTTGGTATTTAAAGGACCAAGAGCTGTCCATTTTGATCTGCGATTGTCAATGACTGTAACTGAATCCAGGTGATGCATGAAGCGGGGAAGGTTTTCAAAATCCCGCCAGAAACGATATGCCTCTTCCGGCGAGCAATTCAGCAGCATACTGCTGTGCGCGGTGAACTTTCGCTGGCTGGCAGCCATGCGAGTGCCAGCGAACGCGAGAAGGCCTCCGGTAGCCGCGAGGGCATAACCGGTTTTTGACCGTTGGCTTAAACCCAGTAATGCAAGTATGCCACCGCCAATCAAAGCACTCCGGCGAAGTGCGGTGGATTGACGAGGACTGTTTTGAACATTCCAGGAAAGGTTGTTTGCAGCTTCGCTCATAAACAAAAACACGCCTTTCAATTGGGATATTGGGTCAGATGCGATGAAGAAATGGGGGGTGCACTTGAGGAAGAGTTTTTCGCGGAGCTCTCAATCGTGCGATTGAGTCCGGCGAAATCTACAGTTGAATGGATTGAAGTTCCGCCGAAAGTTTGATTGAGCCCTGCTGAATGCGAAACGCGAAAAGATCAGGCTGAAATTGGCGAATCGATGTTCTTCATGCGCCAGAGCTGAATACCGGCAGCAAAGAACCAGATTGCCTGACCGAATATGATTGCACCAAAGCCGTGCACGTTGAGCTTGATGTGTCCTGAAAGAACGGCAAGAATGGTGAGCGGCCCAAGGATGCAGCCGTAAATTCCAAGCGCATGCGCCATCACGCGGCTTTTCAGAATCGCTGCTGACCAGAGCACAATTGCAATGGATGCAGCAACAACAAAGACAAGAGCAAAAGATTGATTCAGATGAGCAGCAAGCTGAAGCGCTACGTTCCATGTGTCATGCATGGCAGGATCAGCAGTATGGAGATGATGCATCAGCCCGGTATAAAGCAGGCCGCTGGCAGTAGCAGCAATCGTGATAGCCACTTCAGCAAAACCATAAAACACCAGAGCTGATAAAGAGAGCCGGTTCGGTGCGGACAACCGCTGCGTGAGGCCAAGAGCGCCAAGAAACAGGACAGGCAAAAACAACAGGGCCAGTGAATGGACTACAACATTGAGCCGCGCAATGCTCTCAAAATGCTCCGGTGAGCCTCCGCTAGGGTGAAAAGCCATCGTTATAATGGATGCGGTCATCCCTGCTATTAAGGCTGCTGCGCTCTTGCGATCATCTGTCATGAGTTGCACTGTAGGATTGAAGCAGGGAAGCCGTCAATCCGGAATTTGAGGGAACGCCCTGATACCGAACAAAGAGGTAAGGAATGTCCGGAAAGTCTCCAGGACCGAAGATGAAACCTGAGAAGACAAAAACTAAAAAGAAAACTGACCGCCGTGCACAACGTACGCGCAATGTTTTAGGCGACGCGCTGGTTACGCTGATGCAGGAAAAACCTTTTGAAGAAATTACCGTGCAGCACGTGCTGGACCGCGCCGGGGTGGGCCGGTCAACGTTCTATGCGCACTACAGCGATAAAAATGATTTGTTCCTGAGCGATGCGGACGAGTTCATGGGAATGATGGCTACGTATCTGGC
>DASRCD010000135.1:0-2364 GCA_035653315.1 Candidatus Angelobacter sp. | reverse complement strand
AACGATTGACGCCGGAACAGCGGGCCCAGAACACTGCCATTCGCGTCGCCTTCACTAAAGGCACCTTCTATGCATCGCCGCTCCTCAGCCTGCTTTTTGGCATTATTACGGCTGCTGTTCTTCTGGCGATCTTTAATTTTATTCTGGGAGCTGAAGTCACGTTCTCTCGTGCCCTGGCGGTCACTTTCTATTCCGGGCTGCCCTTTATCATAAGTTCGATTCTTCTGATCATCAGCTTTCTAGCCAGCTCCGATCCCAACACCATAGACATCTCTGGAAATCCCATGCCCACCAACCCCGGTTTCTTTTTGGATCCCGAAGGAAACAAAGCCCTGTATTCACTTGCTTCAGCGCTGGATATTTTTAAAATCTGGTTTGTGATACTGCTTGGACTGGGATTTGCCACCGCTTCGACCAATCGCAAGCCGAGCACCAGCACCGGCATAGCCACTGTATTTGTATGCTATGGAATTCTGGTTTTGATTGGAATGGGCTTAAAGGTGGCTTTCAGCTGATTACTCCAGACGGGTAAAATACCCGTTTGCCCATCAAAATCAACCATTTACTGCTCTGCCAGAATGAACTAAGGTGGGATATGATTTAATAAATAGTTTATACATGGCAGACCGCACAGTAAGCATACGGCGCAAATTGAAAGCCGCACACCGCACCTTACGCGAACTCAAAATGATCGCGAAGGGTCTGCTTTCTCTTGACCATCCGATTCAGGTCCACATCATTCCCATGCGCCGCTGCAATCTAGCTTGCGGCTATTGCAATGAATATGACGATGTCTCCGAACCTGTGCCCCTGGACGAGATGTACCGCCGCATTGACAAGCTGGCCGCCCTTGGCACCACGCTGATCACCATCAGCGGCGGCGAGACATTGCTTCATCCGCAGCTGGACGACATTATCCGCCGTATCCGCTCACACGGAATGATCGCCGGCATGATCACCAACGGCCTGTTGCTTTCCGTGCAGCGCATTCAGCAGCTCAATGCAGCCGGGCTCGACCATTTGCAGATATCGATTGATAACGTGAAGCCGGACGACGTTTCCAAAAAATCCTTGAAAGTGCTGGACAAAAAGCTGCAATGGCTGCGCGAACATGCTGAATTTCATGTGAACATCAATTCTGTGATCGGCGCTGGCGTTAAAAACCAGTGGGACGCAGTCACCATTGGCAAGCGCGCAGTGGAGCTGGGGTTCACATCAACGGTGGGCATTATTCATGACGGCACCGGCCAGCTTCGTCCGCTGAACCAGGAAGCCCAAACCGTTTTTGCCGAGATGAAGAAGCTGGGCAAGCACAGTTATGCGCGGTTAAATCACTTCCAGAACAATATCGCGCTGGGAAAGCCGAATAACTGGCGTTGCCGCGCGGGCTCGCGTTACCTGTATATCTGCGAAAACGGGCTGGTGCATTATTGCTCACAGCAGCGCGGCTACCCCGGCATTCCGCTAGCTGAATACAGTGTGGAAGACATACGCCGCGAATTTCTTACCCAGAAATCCTGCGCCCCCAACTGCACTATTTCCTGCGTGCACCAGACTTCACTGGTGGATTTCTGGCGCGCTCCGCAGAAGCTGGAATCGCATTCCACTTTTCGGCCCGCCATCCAGCATGAACTGGTACAGATTGAAACCCAGCAGGAAGAATCTGTGATGGGTGACTAGCCAAGCCTTGGCTCATTCAAAGCTCATTCAAAGAAGAAGATTAGCCGCTTAGAAGAAATTAGCCGCGAATCCACGCGAAGGGCGCGAATTTGTTTTGATTGAATTCGGGTTTATTCAAGTGAATCACAGGTTAGCTTCTGGTTAGTTTGGGGTAGCTTTTAGCTTTCCGATCCCGGCGACCACGGCGATTATCCTCACCCAATCCCCCGTGATTCGCGTTCATTCGCGTAATTCGCGGCCAATCTTCATTCCTGTTGCACGCACACGCCCTGATTACTTTCGTTTCATGACCTTCAGACTCTTACGAGCAGCAGCTCTCCCGTGGTAAAGATTACACAAGGGTTTCCGATTACAACTTCTTAGTCATTTGCTCCAAACATGCTGAAGACAAGCTGCTGGAGCAGATATTTTCGGGACTGGCCGGATTCAGGGGGAAGTGTGCATGCGCTACGCTAAGTTTTTATTGTCAATCGCCGGATTCGGACTGCTGGTGGCCTGCAGCAGCGGTTCCCGTTTTCTCAGGAGCGGCGCTGATTCTGCTAATTCCTCGGTTCCAAGCGGGACGAACGCAGTCGTGCAAGTAATGTATAAGCCGGCTGCTCTGGATGGCGGCACGTCCCCGGAGACAACTGTTGTTCCACACTCAGACAAGCTGATTGCGCTTACCTTTGATGATGGGCCCCG
>DASRCD010000134.1:0-9689 GCA_035653315.1 Candidatus Angelobacter sp. | reverse complement strand
GGCTTTCTTCCCGGTACGGCGGCAACGAAAAACTGCTTTTGCCGGGATTGCATTGCTCTTTCTCTTGAGTGGCGCAATCGCGTTCTATCATGCGGCGCCAAAGACCACGGCAGGAAAGCTGGAGGTCACGGCAATTGACGTGGGCCAGGGAGATTCGCTGCTGGTGATTTCTCCACAAGGTCGGACAATGCTGATCGATGGCGGCGGAAGCATTGGCCCGGTACGCACTGAATTTGATTTTGGAGAAGACGTGGTAGCGCCATATTTATGGTCCCGTGGCATTCAAAATCTTGACGTGGTTGTGCTCACGCATGCGCATGGAGACCACATCGGAGGCCTTGCGCGCATTGTTCAGGATTTTCATCCGGCCGAGCTTTGGGTTGGAATCAACCCGGAGACTGAAGCATTGCAGCAGCTTTTTGAGGTCGCCGGAAACAATCACGTGACTGTCCGCAAGCATACCGCTGGAGAGGCATTCGATTGGAGCGGAACAAAGATTCGCGTGCTCTCGCCTCCACCAGACTGGCAACCCAGACCCCAGCCGAAGAATGATGACTCGCTGGCCCTGCTGATCACCCTGGGTAATACTAGTGCATTGCTTGCGGGCGATCTGGAAAAAAAGATGGAACGCTTTGTGGCCACTGAATCGCCACGCGCAGATCTTTTGAAAGTCGCGCACCATGGCAGCGCTACCTCCACCACTCCTGAGCTGCTTGATACGGTGAAGCCTAGCTACGCGGTGATTTCAGCAGGCTACCGCAATCCGTTTGGCCATCCCCGCCAGGTCGTGCTTGAACGTTTGCAGGCACAGCATGTACAAACCTTTCGCACAGACATGCTAGGCGTAACCACGTTTTTGCTGGATGGAAAAACAGTGCAGCCGCAGGTTGAGAGTCATCAACCATAATGATTGTGCGGAGTGCGTTACTTCTCAGTCTTTCCCGGATCGGGATCGGCCGCAGAGATCATGAATCCAACGCCGCGCGTGGTGCGGATGAGCGGCTTGCTAAAGCCGTGGTCGATTTTTGCGCGAAGATAGCTGATATATACATCCACAACGCTTGTCAGCCCTTCTGACCACAGGTTCCAGACCTGTTCCACTACCATGGCGCGCGTAACATTCCGGCCCGCATTGCGCATGAGGTATTCCAGCAATGCATATTCACGCTGGCTGAGCTTAATGGTCTTTCCCGCTCGGGTCACCAGGCGGCGCGTGGGATCAAGTTCCAGATCGCCCACCACTAATTTTTCTGACCGTTCCTGGGAGCGGCGCAGGAGCGTGTGCATTCGCGCCAGCAGTTCCTGAAATGAAAATGGCTTGATCAGGTAATCGTCAGCGCCGGACTGTAGCCCGGCAACACGGTCTTCCACCTCACGGCGTCCGCTCAGGATGAGGACGCGTGTATCGGAGCCGCTTTGCCGGAGTTTTCTGAGTAGAGTCAGGCCGTCCATCTTGGGCAGGTTCCAGTCGAGGACGATGCCGTCATAATGTATTTCAGTGGCCCGTTGCAGGCCCTCTTCCCCATCCACGGCTAAATCCACGGCAAAGCGTTCTGCCTCGAAACCGGCAACCAGGCTTCGGCCTACGCGAGGTTCGTCTTCAATCACCAAAATACGCACGCTTCACCCAATGCGCTCCAGCAAATGTGCTGTACGGCGCCTGAACTGAATGAATCAATTTTCTTACTTGTGTATTCGACCTGCTGGAGAATAGGACGAAAATCCAGTTTACACGTTTCCGCCGGAGAAAATTTCTTTTCACCCTGAATCAGAAGTACATGTGCGGAAAAATACCTCAATAAATTCTGGCCGAGATGAGGCAATCCTTAATTTACGGATTATGCAGCGGGAATATCCTCTTCAGGCGGAGTGCTGGTCTTATAAGTCTCAATGATTTTGCGTGCGTCGGACTCCTGTTCCGGATTGACGCGGACTGAGAGGCCACCAACACCGGGTAAAATATCCTGCGGCGCTTGCAGGTTGATGATCATGGAATCAATTCCGGCCGACGTGAGTAATCC
Organism: Candidatus Angelobacter sp.; assembly: GCA_035653315.1. Taxonomy (GTDB): domain Bacteria; phylum Acidobacteriota; class Terriglobia; order Terriglobales; family Acidobacteriaceae; genus Angelobacter. The sequence continues at coordinate 7,668 of DASRCD010000134.1, read as the reverse complement.
ATTCACCACCATAGCCTCAGATTCCTGCATAGTATTAAATACCTCAATCAGTTCTGAATCTGTTTTTGGCTGCGTGTCCATGAGCTATTCCCCCAGTAAAAATGACTGTTCAGCTATTCAGATGCGGAAAAACCGCCAGAGGCAGCTAGCAAGCCCGGCTGCGAGCGGAAATTCCGAGCAATCAGCGATTCAACAAAAACAACTTCAGCGCTAAAGCGCCGATCATCAGAATGCAGCCCAAAGCAGCCTGGTATTCCCGGTGACGCATGTATAGCTCACGGGAGAAATGCCCCGGATCTTCTACGATTGCATTTGTTCGATACGGCGTAAGGCGGGGGAAGAATCGCGGCACCTTGCTCGCATAATCCTGGAAGCCGGAAAATGTGGAACGCAGATAATTTTCTTCTGCCCTGATGACCGGAACATAAATAAAAGCAAACATGGCCAACGATCCAAGGCCGATCCAAAGACTGCGCGCTGCAATGATGAAGCCAATAGCAATAATGATAGAGCCGAGATAAAGAGGGTTTCGCGTATAAGCGTAAGGGCCTGTCGTGGCAAGCTCTGCATTTTTGCGTATGTGTCCTGAAGCAATGGCGCGAACAATAACCCCGGCAGTGGCGATGATTCCGCCGGTTGCCAATGACAACGCAGTAGGCTTAGCCAGCCAGAGATACAGCGCCGCAAAAAGAAAGCCCAGTGGTACGCGGGAACGGGTTGCAATCCGGCTCCAGCTAGGCATTGCGGCTTTCCAACAGATGGCGCGCGGCGGAAATTACTTCCTGCGCGCTGATCTTCATTAAGCCTGCTTCGGTTTCATGATGATGAGAAAAAGTAGTTTCGCTTTCCGGATGGCGCAATGCAATCGCCTGGGTTCCAAACGGGCCGGTGCGCGCCGGGTCCGTGGGGCCATACAACGCTACCACGGGAATCCCCAGCGCAGCCGCAAGATGCAAGGGACCTGTATCGCCGCCGATAAAAATGCGCGCGCGGCGGGTAAGCGCAATAAGCTGGCCGATGGTGCAGCGCAATTCAAAAGCATGACCTCCACTGGCTGCAATCACGGCTTGGGCCAGCGCTTCTTCTCCAGCTGCTGAATTCACCAGCGTTTTAATATTGTGGACCGCCAGCGCTTTTGCTACCTCGCCAAACCGTTCCGGGGGCCATTGCTTGGCTCCCCAGCCGGCTCCGGGGTTCACAATGGCATAGCTGGCAATGCCCAGGCGCGCAATTTCTGTGTCCGCCCAGGCCGCCGCTGCTGGATCATGTGGAAGCTTTGGTTCGCATAACCTGAGTTCCTGGCCATTGAGATACGGCTTCAGCGCCTCCGCAGCCAGCGCTAGGTTCTGCTCAATCACGTGATCACCGCTCCGGGAAAATTTCTTTCGGTAAAACATGCTGGCGCCGGACTCGCGCGGATTGACAAATCCAGCCACAGCTCCTGTTCCCCCAAGCCGGGCAAAAAGGCCTGACTTGATGGCTCCCTGAAAATCCAGCGCAATGTCATAACCGGTTTTGCGCACCCGCTTCAGCGCTCCCATTACCTCTGATGTGGCTGAAGGCTGGTAGAAATGCGCGCGCCAGCGGCGGGTATCAATCGTATGGACATTGTTGACCACGGGTTTTTGTGGACTTACCAGATTAGGACTGGCTTTTCTTCCCTGTCCGGTTAGCAGCTCTGACCAGCGTTCTTCCACCAACCAGCCAATGGTCGCGTCAGGAAATGCATTACGGATTGCAGTGGCGGTGGGGAGCGCATGCAGAATGTCACCCATGGCGCCCAGCCGCACGATCAGGATTTTTGCCATTCCTGCCTTCTCAGCAACTCAGTTGAAGAGTGGTCTTTGGGATCACCTACAATTTCGACCCTTCCGCCGCAGGCGATTACCACATCCCGCTCAGGCACGCTCTCGGCTGTATAGTCAGTGCCTTTGGCGTGTACGTCCGGGCGCAGCAGACGGACCAGCTCTTTTACATCTAGCGAATCAAAAATCGTGATGGCATCCACATCTTCAAGCGCCGCTAAAACTTCAGCCCGTTCATTTTCCGGTACGCGCGGACGGCCTTCACCTTTAAGCTGGCGCACGCTGGCGTCAGAATTCACCGCGACTACAAGCTTGCCACCCAGATTTTTAGCCGCATGAAAGTAGCGGACATGGCCAACGTGCAGCAAATCAAAGCAGCCATTCGTCAGCACAATCTGCTCACCTGAGGCGCGCCATTGCATTACGCGCTCCGCAAGCTGTGCCGCTGAAAGAATTTTTTTTGTCGGGTCGGGCAGTTATCCCTCCATCACGGCGCGCAGGAGCTCGGCCCGGGTCACCGTGGCAGTGCCGCGCTTCATTACTACAATGCCTCCGGCGTAATTGGCCAGCCGCGCTGCCGATTCAGGGTCTGCGCCCGTGGCAAGGGCGGCGGTATAAGTCGCAATCACGGTATCGCCCGCGCCGGTCACGTCTGCAACTTCATCTGTGCCATGAATGGGAATGATGACTGGCTTATTGGCGCGCGAGAAAACCACCATGCCATCCTTGCCGCGCGTTACCAGCAATGATTGCAATTTCATCTTCTGCATCACGGCCCTGCCTGTGGCCAGAAGACGGGCATTATCATTGCCGATCTTTGTCCTGAGCAGGTCTTCCAATTCTGCTTCATTGGGAGTGGCCGCCGTAATGCCGCTATAGGCCAGCGTGCGGTAACGGGAATCGAGAGTTACAGGAATACCATTCAATGAAGCGCGAGCGCGAATATTTTCAAAAATCTCAGGAGTGGCAGCGCCATAACCGTAGTCGGAGATTAGCAGGGCATCGGAAGCACGCACATAGCCCCGCGCCTGAAAAGTGATATCTCGTACTGTTGCGCGGTCCAGCGGCACATCCGGTTCGCGATCTACTCGAATCACCTGCTGCCGCGATGAATGTGTTGTGCCTGCCAGAACGCGCGTCTTGGTAATAGTGGTGCGCCCCTTGACCCGGCGAATACCGCTGACAGAAATATGTTTCTGGCGAAACGCATGCAGCAGCATGCGTCCGGGTTCATCGTCACCAATCACGCCAACCGGCAGAACGGTTACTCCAAGATCAGCGAGGTTGTAGATGGCATTACCTGCGCCGCCAGGGACTACCATGCGCTCACGATGGCGCAGAATGAGCACCGGCGCTTCACGCGAGATGCGGGATATTTCGCCAAAGATAAATTCATCCGCGATCAGGTCACCAAGCACCGTGATGCTGAGCTTGGAAAACTGTTCGATGATCCTGACCAGCCGGTCGGCCGCTTTTACGTTCTTTTGCATGGACTGAAGATTTTCTCATGACAGGCTAGAATCTGCAGCCTGTACGATGTTCAAGTATTTCTAATAATTGTGCCAGGGCGCTCTGCGGTGAAGCCAGTTCCATACTAAGCTGAATGGCCCGGAGCGGTTGAAGCTGCTCCGCAAGCGTCCCTAGATTGATGAGATCTTTTTCCGTGGTAACAAAAGCTTCAGCGCCGGTAGCTGATTTTTCCCGCAATAGCCTGTCAATGTCATTCTGCGAATAGCGATGATGATCGCCAAAACGGAGTGTCTTTGCCACATCCGCGCCCGCCCCGGTTAAAGCCCTGAAAAATTGCTGTGGACGCGCAATTCCGCAAAAAGCCAGGAACCTGCCGCCAAGGTCCGGCAATTCTACTACCCGCCGGACCTGCCAGATGGCCCCTTGGGCGCTGAATTTTTCTATTGGTTCGGGAAGGACAATGGCATCAGCGCGGCGCAATGCCGATGGCGGCTCCCGCAAGCGCCCGACCGGAAGCAGTGTATCTCTAAGATCACTGGCGGGCAGCAACACAATGTCATAGTCGCGATGCAGTTGGCGGTGCTGAAAGCCATCATCAAGCAGATGAAGTTTGCTGGAGAAAGTTTTTTCCGCCAGAAGGCCAGCTTGATAACGGTCAGTGCCCACAATCACCGGAACTTGCAGCTTGCGTGCGATCAGAAGAGGCTCATCACCGTATTGAGCTGGTGTGCCGCTCGGATCGACAATAGCGGTTCCGGCGGAGCTTCGCCCATAACCACGCGAAAGCACCTCAAAGGAGATACCTTGCTCCTTGAGAAGCTCTCCCAAGGTGATCACGAAAGGCGTTTTTCCGCTCCCGCCAGCGGAAATATTGCCAATACTGACTACAGGACGCTTGAGCTTTTGGGCTTTTACTATTCGGCGATCATAAAGTGTGTTTCTGAATGCCACACCAGCGCCGAAAATGGCTGAGAGCGGGTTCATCGAATCTCCCCAGACCCAGTGGCAAGCAGGGGTTCAAGGGCCTGAAGTGTTTTTTGTGTTGCGCCTGCATGCTGCACGAATAATTCCTTTGCCCGCCGGCCTAGCTGCTCGCGCTCATCGCGGTCTTGCAGCAGCGCCAGCAAGGCAGAAGAAAAGCTTTCCGCGGTTACAGTCTGAATAGCGCTGCCTTTTTCAAAGATGCTGATGATTTCGCGAAAATTGAAGGTATGCGGCCCAACCATAATGGCTGCGCCGTATTGCGCAGGTTCAAGGATGTTATGGCCTCCAGTTGGTACAAGGCTGCCGCCCACAAAGGCGATATTGGCGAGCGCATAGATGGCGGCGAGTTCCCCAACGCTATCGAGCAGAAAAACACTACCGGTAATCGGTTGGCCTGGCTGCCACGCACTGCGCCGGACAGAGCCGATCCTCAATGATGCAATCAGTTCAGCTACTTTTTCAAAGCGTTCAGGATGCCGGGGAGCAAGAATCATCAGCGCGGAAGGAAATTTTTCACGAACTTGTTGAAACGCTTGCAGCACTGTCTCTTCTTCACCTTCAGCAGTGCTGCCGCAGACGATCACCAGAGAATTTATTCCTATCGCGTTGCGCAGTTCATTTACTAATGCGGATTGACTGCTGGGCCGAATATCGAACTTAAGATTGCCGCTCACGCGTACACGTTCAGTGGCTGCGCCGATTTCGCGCAAGCGCTCCGCATCTGCAGATGTCTGCGCCAGGAACAGGTCCACCGAGGAAAGCACACGTTGGAAGAACCAGTGAAAACGACGATAACGAGGAAAAGACCGGTCAGAGATGCGCGCATTCACAATGGCAATGGCAATCCCACGTTTCCTGGCCAGGTGCAGCAGGTTGGGCCAGAATTCAGTTTCAGCCAGGATAAGAAGCCGCGGCTTGAGCACATTAAGGTAAGCTCGTACGGAGAAGCCGAAATCCAGCGGCATGAAAAAGCAATGATCTTCACCAAACCGCTCATGCGCCAGTCGTTGACCGGTGATGGTGGTGGTGGAAATAAAAATTTGTTTTGCCGGATATTTACTCCGCAACTCAGTGAGCAAGCGGCTTATGGCCAGGACCTCTCCCACGGAAACGGCGTGTATCCAGATGGAACCAGGCGCGGCATTTCTGAGCCGGGCCGGCACAAAGCCCAGGCGCTCTTTGAATCCGGCGCGGTATTTACCCAGGCGCAGCATTTGCAAGACCCACCATGGCAGCGTAAGCAACGCCACAAGCGCCAAGAGCAAACTGTAAAGGACATACATAAGGGACTAGACATTCTATGGAAACACGACGGCTGTGCAAACCTTAGAACAGGATGGATATAATCAGGGGGTGAAACCCAGAAAAATTGCCGTGCTGGTTTTACTGCTCACTACACTGCTTTTCAGCGAGAAGCGGTTCAATCCTCCTCCTGCTGCGCATGCCAGCACATACGCATTGCATGAAGCCCATACGGATGAGAAAGTGACCATCGCGGTTGATCCGTGTGACACGCCGGAAAAGAAGGGCGTTTTTAAAACGGATTACATGGGCTATGCACTCTATCCGGTGCGGCTGATGATCTCCAATGACAGTGACCAAACACTGATGCTGGATGATCTGAAAGTGGAGTACATCACAGCGGCAAAAGACAAGCTTCCGCCGGCTACCAATGACGATATTTATCGCCGGCTGGTAAAGCCGGGCAAGGTGGATGAGGGCAAGCCGGGAATGCGATTGCCGTTTCCTGTAGGCAAGAAAAAGCCCATTAACAAAGAGACTGAGGAAGAGTACCAGACGGCGCAGTTCCAAAAAGTGCCTGTCACGCCTCACAGCACAAACAGCGGCTACCTGTTTTTTGACATGGTGGGCATGGACAATCCTGGCCCCGGCGCTCATATCTATATCTCTGGAATCAGGGCCGGAACGCAGGAGCTGTTTTATTTTGACATTCCCATGGACAAGCAGCAGTCTCCGCCGCCTGCCAGATAATCCAGCCTTGGCCCTATAATTTATTTATGAGTGCAGGCACGCAGGTTTCAGCCGCTGTGCGCGAGAAATATGAGCCGGTCATCGGACTGGAAGTGCACGTCCAGCTTCTTACCCAAACCAAGATTTTTTGCGGATGTTCCACGCAATTTGGCGCAGCGCCCAATACCAATGTTTGTCCTGTATGCCTGGGCTTGCCGGGCGCGTTGCCTGTGCTGAACAAGCATGCTGTTGAGTTTGCCGTGCTGGCGGCGCAGGCCCTGAACTGCCAGATACGCGAGACTTCCATCTTTGCGCGCAAGAATTATTTTTATCCTGACCTGCCCAAGGGCTACCAGATTTCGCAATTTGACAAGCCGGTTGCCGAGCATGGCTTTATAGAAATTGCGCTGGCTGGCGGTGGAACTAAAAAAATTGGCATCACGCGGCTGCACATGGAAGAAGATGCAGGAAAAAGCATTCATGACGGTTTGCATGACTCAGGCACTTACACATCCATTGACCTGAACCGCAGTGGCACGCCGCTGGTAGAAATTGTGAGCGAACCGGACATGCGGTCAGCCGATGAAGCTTACGCCTATCTCACTCTGCTCAAAGAGATCATCTTGTACACGGGCGTGAGCGACTGCAACATGGAAGAAGGATCGCTGCGTTGCGATGCCAATGTGAGCGTGCGGCCCAAGGGACAGGAAAAGTTTGGCACCAAGGCGGAGATCAAGAATGTAAATTCTTTCCGTTTTATCCGTGATGCCATTGAGTATGAAATTGATCGCCAGATTGAGGTGATTGAGTCTGGCGAGCGCGTGCATCAGGAGACCCGCCTTTATAACTCGCATGAAGGCCGTACTTATAGCATGCGGTCCAAAGAGCAGGCTCATGACTATCGCTACTTTCCTGAGCCTGACCTGCTACCGCTGGTGGTAAACGCACAATGGCAGCAGGAAATCCGCAAGAAATTGCCGGAGCTGCCGGAAGCGCGCCGCAAACGCATGGTGAATGATTACGGCATCACGGAATATGACGCGCAAGTGCTCACGGTAAACAAATCATTAGCAGATCAGTTTGAAGAGGCAGCAAAGGCCGCCAAGAATCCCAAGCGCGTGGCCAATCTGGTGCAGGGCGAACTGATGGGACGGCTCAAGGCAAAAGGTCTGGAGATTGAACAGTCGCCGATTTCAATGAAGGGCGTGGCGCTGTCCGCCGATCTGGTGGAGTCAGGTGCGATCTCCAGCAAAATCCTGAAGGACCTTTACGACAAAGCCTTTGCCGGTGGAGAAGACTTTGCGGCAGTCTATGAACGGGAGAAGCCACAGCAGATTACCGATACAGCGGCGCTGGAAAAAATTATTGATGAAGTGATTGCCGCAAGCCCCAGGCAGGTGGAGCAATATCGCGCGGGCAAAACCACGATGATTGGCTT
>DASRCD010000133.1:0-3128 GCA_035653315.1 Candidatus Angelobacter sp. | reverse complement strand
TATATGAACAGCACCACAAACACGCTGAGCGGACCGCTGCCGGTTACGCTCACCAGCGGCAAGCACCGGTTTACCTTTGTCCTGATCTCGAATTCAACCACAGGAGCAAGAACATGGAACAGCATTGTGTACGTCAACGTTCAGTAAGGCTTTTACTGGCGTTCCTGCTGTGGTCTCCAGCCGCATTCGCGCAGGCGACCATCGTCCAGATCAGCGATACGCACATCGGCCTGAGCACCGCGCCAAATGCGCTCCAACATTTACAAACTGTGGTAAACCAGATCAATGCCATGTCGCCGCAGCCGGATGCGGTGATTCTCACGGGTGACATCGGCGAGACCACAAGCGCCTGGACGACGGCCAAAAATACGCTAGCCGGCCTGAAGGCGACAGTCTACTTTTGTCCCGGAAATCATGATATCCATACCACCAACATCGCCACCTACCGCCAGTATTTCGGCAACGATTATTTCAGCTTCAAGATCAACAACATCACTTTCATGGTTATCGATTCGCAGCTTTTAGGCGACTATGACACATTTAACAGCAGCGCAACCCCAGCCAGCGTAGCGCCCTTGCCTGCCGCGGTGCAGACTGAATCCGACACAATGCTGGCGTGGCTGGGTCAGCAAACCGCAGTTCCCAATGAGATCGGGGTGCAGCACGTTCCTGTGTTTCCGCAGGCGCTCACCGGCGGTGGCTTCTATCCTTCCAACAACCCTTATTGGGCCATTTATGACGTGCAAAATGACACCAATATCCATCACCAATACCGCACCGAGGAGATCAACGCCCTTACTGCGCTGAATATTCACACCATGTTCGCGGGACACTGGCACAATCAGAGGAATTTTACCGCCACATCGGGGGCATTTACTCTCGATCTGCGCATGGCTCCGGCTGTTGCATACGCTATAGGGACAGGCGCCCAGGTGGGGTACACCGTTCATACAATTTCTTCTACAGGCTCCGTTACCACACAATTTATTGTTTGCAGCGGCTGCAAATAATGTCCTGAATTAATGGCCGGGGAATTACCCAATTTTGCCGGCCATTTTTTATCATTCAGCGTGCAGTGTGGATGCAGGATCAATGGTGCAATGCGGCGTGTGGGCAGGAACGTTGCTGGATTATCAGAGAGATACCGGCTCACATCACTTTGCTCGCCGGGTGAGTCTGGCCGAGCTATTTTGTTTCCAAAACCACTTGGTCCACTTTGTAGCCTTTATCGCGGAGGAGTTTGGCGAGACCTTTGTCGCCAATGATGTGGGCAGCGCCCACAACAACAAATACAGGATCTTTGCCTTGTAGGTAGGAGACAAGTTTTCCGATCATGGCTTGGTTGCGATCATCCAGAAGCTTGCGATTGAGGGTTTTTGAGCCGGTATCGCTTTCTTCGTCCAGGATTTTTTGTAGGGCCTCGGCATCGCCTGAGATGTAGGCAGCCTGAACGCGCTGGATCATTTCCTTCATTTTGTCGCCCTGCTTTAGTACGGAGGTAAGCATGGATTGCTGTTCCGCTTCAGTGGCATTGGCGAAAATGGAGAACTGGGATTCCATGGTTTCCAGTTCATCAATGCGCTGGGGTGGTTTGCTTTCATCCAGAAAGTGCACGTCAATGCCGAGCGCAGGATCTTCTCCGGCCTGCTGCCAGGCCATGGCGGCCAATGTAACGGCGACAAGCCACGGCTTTAATTTTTCCATCCCGGTACGCGGGACGTTGTGGCGAGTGCAGTAATCGTTCAGGGCGGCAGCGGTTTCCGGGGAAAGATGGTTTGTGAGATTGTCGTCGCCGCTATAAAGACCATACTGCTGCACAGTTGCCATGACCTTTGACTGGTCAACATTTTTAACGTTGATCTCCACGGTAAGCACCTTGGCTGCGGCAAAGGCAGATTCGGCTTCTTTGGGCAGTGGATACATGCTGCTGTCACCAACGTGAATTGAGCCTAGAAGATAGACCGTGGCGGTGGGCGACGAGGCCTTCCACATGAAGATGCGGTGTGGTTTGGCTTGCGGCTGCTGTGCCGCCTGCTGTGCGTGGGCGGTACAAAGGACCAGAAGAAAAAGCCAGATTGCGTGAACGCGAAGCCGCTGAAACATGAAGGTTCTCCGATTTGCGACGCCAGGAATTCAAATGCGTTGGTGTAAGAGCTGATTATATCGTTATGCGCTGGAGCTGCTGTGGGGTGCGAAGCCTGGCTACCCGCGCCTGAATTGGCGCTCCATCCAGGCAAAAAGGCCGGTGAGTCCCAAAGAGATCACAATGAATATAAGAGCGGCAAGAGCATTATGCTCACGCAGCCATCCGGAAGTCATGCTATAGGGTAACTGCCTTAGACCAGGATAGCTAGTAACCAGGGTAATTAGAGTTTCTAAAGATATATGTCTGTTTAAGATCTAGAGCGCAAGGAAGAAAATAGCCAGAAGAATTATGGATTAATTTAATGATTTACCTGCTTAGGTAGTCCTAAGTAAGTACATTTTTCCGGGCTCATTTGCAGCAACTCTGCTTCTAAGCTGCACATCACAGCACCCGGGTTGTTACGCAACCCGGAGTAAGACCTATGAAACGCTTCGTTGTTCTTTGCTTCTATTGTTTTGCTTCTCTCACCTGTTTCAGCCAGAGCTTTTCAACACAAAGTTATCCAGTGGGCGCCGGCCCGGTGCAGATCATTGCCGCAGACTTTAATGGCGACCACATTCCAGATATTGCCACAGTGAACGGCAGCGCCAACACTGTTTCTATCCTGATTAACAAAGGCGACGGCACGTTCCGTTCCGCGCTGGAGTTTGCCACCGGTCCCGGCCCCAACAGCCTGGCAGCAGTGGATTTAAACAAAGACGGCAAGATAGATCTGGTGGTTGCGAACGGCGGCGCCGACGCAGCCCACAGCGTATCTATTCTGCTGGGAAATGGCGATGGCACTTTCCAGGCGCACCGCGATATCCCGGGAGCGCCCAATGCAAATTCCATTGCCGTGGGTGATTTCAATCACGATGGCAATCCAGACATTGCAACCTCCAGCAATAATCCGGTCAATGCTGTATATGTGAGCCTGGGCAATGGCAAAGGTGGCGTGACGGCGCAAAAGATCACCAAAAATATTGGGATCGGCCCGCAGCCG
>DASRCD010000132.1:0-5982 GCA_035653315.1 Candidatus Angelobacter sp. | reverse complement strand
CTGGTCTCAGGTTCATAAGATGCAGGACGCCGGCGTTAGCTTCGGCTGCCACACCATGACGCACCCCGTCGTCAGTTCCCTGGACCCAGAGGGGCTCAAACATGAACTGGTGGATTCAAAGCGACTTTTGGAAAAGAGGCTTGGGGCGCCTGTTTTCGACTTCGCGTATCCCTTTGGCAAGCCGCAGGAGATGAGCAGCGCCGCGGAAACGGTTCTGGTCGAAAGTGGTTATCGTTCAGCGGTCACGACGACCGCTGGCCTGAATGTGCCCGGCATAGATACTTATCGGCTCCGCCGGATTTCCATCGGGCAGGAGCATTCGACAGCGATGCTGGGATTTCAGCTAAACCGCCTGTTCCTGCGAGGCGATGCGGAAGCATCCGGAGCGACCTTCTCAAATCCCTCCCTCGGGGTATGCAGCGAGGGTCGCAAAACATCCCGGCTGCCGGCGCAAGGAAGCTAGACATGCGCGATCTTATCGTTTTGGCCATCGTCTTCCTATCTGTCCCCATCGCTTTGTTCAGGCCCTATTATGGCGTCCTCGTGTGGGTCTGGATTGCATATTTCAATCCACACCGCTTCACGTGGACCTATGCCTATAACTTTCCCGTGGCAATGACCATTGCCATCCCAACCTTGATCGGTATTTTTTTTGCGCGGCAATTGAACCGGCGCTTTTTGGTCCGAGAAATGGTGTTGTTAAGTCTCTTGTGGATATGGTTTGGCATAGTGCTTCTGAACGCCATGCATACTCCCGCGTTCGCCGGGCACGTGGCCGATGCGATATTTGAGATGAACCGGGTGAGCAAAGCGCTTCTGATGACTTATGTAATGGCTTTGCTTGTTACCTCGGAGAAAAAGCTGAAGTATCTGGTTTTGGTCACCGCTTTCAGCTTCGGCATCCTGGCAATCAAGGGCGCCGTGTTCGGACTCAGGACAGCAGGAGCCGAGCGAGTTTGGGGTCCTCCCGATTCGTTTATTGCGGATAACAACGGCTTCGCGCTCGCTCTGAACATGACATTGCCGTTTCTTTTTTATCTCGCGCGGGCAGAAAGCAACCGCTGGCTGCGCCTCGCGCTCAATATAGCTTTCTTTGGGGGCATCATTTCAGTGGTTCTGACCTACTCGCGTGGCGGGTTGCTCGGCCTAGCAGCGGTGCTTGGATTAATCAGCCTGAAGTCACGATATAAGGTGGCGGGTGTGGCCATGTTGCTGATCACCGGAGTAGCCATTGTAACTTTCGCGCCGGGCGCATGGATGGATCGCATGTCAACTTTGCAATCGAATGCGCAAGGAGAGCACGACGGTTCTGCGGAGGAGCGAATAGTCACATGGCAGACTGGTCTGAGATTTGTTCAGGACTACCCGCTCATGGGCGGATCCTTCCAGACGCTGCCGGATGCCGCCATTTTCCAAAGATATCAACCGCGGCCGCTTCCGAACGGTTTTCGGTCTTCGGGACCTCACAGCATTTGGATACAGACAGTATCTGAGCAAGGCATCGTCGGGCTGATTTTATTTACGTTGATGATTGGCAGTTCACTCTTGACGTTCCGAAGTGTGCGGCGGCGCGCCAGGCAAGCTGCAGCACTGCAATGGATGGTTCCCTATACGCAAATGTTTGAAGTGGGCCTGCTTGGCTTTTTGGTCAGCGGTACATTCCTGGGTTTGGCATATTTTGATCTCTTTTATCAATTCATCGCCTCAGCCGCGCTTATCAAGATTCTCTACCGGCGCGAGGCGCTGGCTCTTTCGGCTTCCGAATCGCCAGTCGAGCATGCGTTCGCCAGGCTGGCCGAGCAGCCCTCGACCTAGGGTGACTGCGACTTTAACGCTCGAGAGATGACGCTATGAGAAACGATTCAAAGCTGAAAATCCTCAAGCATTGTATTGGTGGTTTTTTGGCGGCTTTGTGCCTGTGCCCGTCAACTTTTGCCGGTCATGGCTGGTCCTGGTCGGCTGAAACGGTGGACCAGGATCCATCGGTGAAATTTACATCGATTGCCGTTGACCGGCGAGGCAATCTGCATGTTGCCTATTCGACGAACAAAAACTTTGGACAGCTTAATTACGCTTATCGCTCTGCGGATTCCTCGCAATGGTACACACTGCCGCTGGATGACCATCTGGGGGAATTCTATTCGTATATTGCCGTTGATCCGCGCGGCAATCCGCAAATTTGCTACACGCCGCGGCAAGTCAAATACGCCTTTTGGGATGGAAAGCAATGGACGATCGTCGACATTGCGCCGCATTCAGGCGTGGCCGAATATTCCTGTTCTCTGATTATCAGCAGTGACGGGCAGCCACACGTAATTTGGTATCAAACCCATGCGGCGGATAATGCCTGGTTCTTGCATCTGCGCCATGCGGTTTTTGACCAAGGGGCATGGATGGTTGGAACGGTCGATTTTGACGGGGAAGCGGGCAAATGGAACTCCATTGTTTTAGACAATCAAGGCTTCCCACATGTCACCTATAGCCAATTCCCGCACGGTGAACTGCGGTATGCGTATTGGAATGGCAAAACGTGGGTGAGTTCCATAGTTGATTCGCCGCTAATCACGAATACCGGTCCGGAGGGCGCTGCCCGGGGCATGGGTAATTCGCTGCTGTTGAATAAACAGAATCAGTGGACGATCAGCTATTACGATTTTGGGTCGCTCAAGTACGCCACGCAAACTGGCGACAAGTGGAAGATCGAAACGGTTGACCGTCTGGCGTCGGGTTCAACGGTCCTTGGGGGATGGGCGACTTATCGTAGCTTCCAGGTGCTTGATAGCCGCGGCATGCCGCATATTGGCTATGAGGATGGAGGCGCAATTAAACACGCTTATTGGGATGGTAAGGAATGGCGTGTTCAAGTCGTGCTTGGCAGTACTGGCGACATCTACCGATATAGCTGGATGACCATCGATTCCCACGACAACCTCTATATCAGCTACCGTGATCCGGCGACCGGCTCACTGAAAGTAGCCATCGGCCGTTCAGTGCAGGAGCAATCAACGTTAGCCAGCGATGCTTCCGACGAGGGCGGAACTAAACCATGAAGTCCAGCCCATCTCTTTGGAATTTGGGGACAGTTGGGAGCTTGGCATGAACGTACAAACCCTCGCACAAGTTGCTTTTTGGGTATCTGCCGCAGCGCTCGCATATGTCTATTTCGGCTATCCCCTCGCGCTCCTGTTGTTCACTCGAAGAGCGAAGAAATCTCGCGCGACGGCTCCGCCTTCCGATCCAAACGTGACTCTGCTTATTTCGGCTTACAACGAAGCGAAAGTTATTTCGGCGAAGCTGGAGAATGCCCTGCGGCTTGAATATCCCAGGGAATTGCTGCAGATCATCGTGATTTCGGATAGCTCAGACGATGGCACTGATGAAATCGTCAGCCGATATACAGATCGCGGCGTTCAGCTGGTTCGTCAGGAAGAGCGGCTGGGCAAATCCGCCGGTCTAAATCTCGGCGTGAGAAGCGCAACAGGCGAGATCCTGATCTTTTCGGACGCCAATGCTCTTTACGAACCTGATGCCATTCGACAACTCGTGAAGCATTTCGCAGATCCGCGTGTTGGCTATGTGGTGGGCAATGCCCGCTATGTAGAGAAGATCTCGCTGAATTCGGCCGCCGAAGCCGAGGGGCTTTACTGGAAATTGGAGACTTGGTTGAAGAAAAAAGAGTCATTGTTTCATTCTGTCATTGGCGGTGACGGCGCAATTTATGCAATACGCAGGGACCTCTACTTTCCGCTCTTGCCTACGGATATCAACGATTTCTTGAATCCATTGCAGATCATCGCGCGAGGATTCATCGGTGTGTTTGAGCCGAAAGCCATCAGTTATGAAGAAACGGCAGAAAGCTTTCGCAAGGAATACCGGCGCAAGGTGAGAATCGTAAGTAGAAGTTTGAACGCGCTCCGGAGGGTTCCGGGCATCCTAAATCCATTTGTCGAGCCGCGGCATTGGTTTTCACTGGTTTCACACAAACTGCTTCGCTGGTGGGCTCCGGCTTTTATGCTGATTTTGTTTTTCTCAGCTCTCATCGAATGGAAACTTCCCCTGTTTCGACTTGCATTCTTGTTGCAGACAGCTTTTTATCTGATGGCTGTGATCGGCTGGCTAACCAGGAACAAGACGAAGGGCTGGAGGGTGTTTTCGCTTCCATACTACTTCTGCCTGGTGAACCTGGCTTCGCTGATCGGATGCATCAAGTGTCTTCGTGGCGATCTTCTAGCGGCCTGGACGCCTCCTCGCCAGAAAGAAGCCGTGAAGGTCTGAGATGAAGACCTCTCCTGATTTCGTTTCACCGAGCTCTTATGTTGGCTCTGAGGCCGAACCGGTGAACTGTTTGGGCCCATCCGGAATCCAACCGCAGCAGGCAAGTACAGTAGTGCTTGCCACAACAGATGGGCAAGCCACCCGGTGGGAGGAGTTCGTCCGTGCCCATCCTGAATGCACCAGTTACCACCAGTGGAATTGGAAAGGCGTGATTGAAAAGAGCTTCGGATGGTCCACGTTTTACCTGATGGCTGAAGATCGCGCGCAGGTGCGTGGGATCCTGCCATTGGTGTGGCAAAAAAGCCGAATCTTTGGAAGCTTCGTTACCTCGATGCCTTTCCTAAATGCGGGAGGCATTGTCGCGGAAGACGAATTCAGCCGTCGTGCGCTGTTGGATGAAGCGATCCGGATCGCCAGCAAGTGCAAGGCGCAATATGTGGAATTACGGCATCGTCAGAATTTAGGATTGGACCTGCCACAAAAGACCAGCAAGGTGACTGTAGTTCTCCCTCTTCGCGCCGAAGACCAAATGTGGAAAGCGCTCGATACAAAGATCCGGACGAAGGTGCGCAAATCGCTGAGCTTCAAATTGACAGCCGAATTTGGAGGGAAGGATTTCCTGGACGATTTTTACACCATTTTCGCCGAAAACATGCGCGACCTGGGCACTCCGGTTTACGCAAAAAACTTCTTCTTTAATATTCTGGAAGCATTTCCGCGCGATGTTCACATCTGCGTGGTCCGGAAGGGGGATAGCCCGGTGGCGGCATCTTTCCTGATCGGACATCGCGACAGGATCGAGGCCGTTTGGAGTTCATCGATACGAAAGTACCTGCCACTAAAACCCAACATGTTCTTGTATTGGAATCTATTTTGTTTTGCCGCGGGACAGGGTTACAAATTGTTTGATTTTGGAAGGTCCACGGTTGGATCAGGAACGCACGATTTCAAATTACAGTGGGGAGCGCAAACAGTGCCCCTGTACTGGGATTATTGGCTGCCGGAAGGAGACTCTCTGCCGGGCTTGAATACGGAAAACCCGAAATATAAATGGGCTATTCGGGCATGGCAAAAGCTGCCGGTGCAGCTGACGCGCCTGTTGGGACCGCACATTGTCCGTTGCCTTCCCTAGCACCGTCAACCGAGCTTCTAGCAATGAGCTTTAAACGATTGGCTTAGAAAGAGCCAGGCGCAGGTTTTGTAAGTTCTCGGGGTCCAAATTGCAGCAGACGCTGCGCTATTTCGATTACGGTCTGCGCATTGACGGTCCATAAAAATCCACGATTATCGATGGCAGCACGCGCCTGCCGCCCCATACGAATTATCTTCTCGCGGTCCATAGCCAGGGCAGCGAGCGCGCTCGCCATGCTGTCGACGTCCTGCGGCGTAAAGAACAGGGCCTCCTCTCCTTCACGCAGCAACTCCTGTACGTTTTCCTGCCTTGGTGCCACGATGCACTTGCCGAGAGCCATGTATTCCAAAATTTTCATCGGGCTGCAGTACTCCACGGCCGCAGGCTGGACAGCGATATCGATTAAGTCCAAATAATCTGGAACCTCCGCGTGCCTCAGTGGCCCCGTAAAAAGAACACTTTGTTGCAAATCATGGTGCTGAACCAAAGTCTTCAGGCTTTCCATCGCAGGGCCATCGCCGATCAAAAGAACCTTTACATTCCGGTTAGCCAGCTTGGATTTATGAAAAGCTTCC
>DASRCD010000131.1:0-12270 GCA_035653315.1 Candidatus Angelobacter sp. | reverse complement strand
GGCGCGTCACTCTGGACCGACCGCATCGAGGGGGAATATTCCAATGTGGTTGGATTGCCTTTATCTGTAGTAACAGATATGTTGCGAACAAACGGGCTATTAAGATGAATCCCAGTTACTTCTTTTCAACCGGCTGAGCTGTAGGAGCCTGCTCGCCGTCTTTCATCGCGCCCTTAAAATTTTTGATCGCATCGCCCAGGCCTTTGCCCAGATCGCCCAGCTTGCTGGGACCAAAGAAAATCAATGCAATGACTAAGATAATCAGAAGTTCTGGTACACCAAGTTTTCCACCAAACATATTCCGCTCCATCGAGGAATGCTTGTTGCCTAAACACTCCGTCGGCTTTTTATTGGGTTGCTTTCAAAAGAGATTGTAGGTCAACCTAACAGGGGAGTCAAAGAAACATTGATAATTAAGGACTTTCCTTTGGTAACTCTTAAATTCTTTAACAAATCCTTGCTTTTCATAGGCTTTGGACTAAGGCCGCCAGTACGGCTGTACGCTGGGGAAGTGACTCAATTACGATAGATTCATTAGTTGCGTGCGCGCCTTCGCCCAGAGCGCCAAGACCATCTAAGGTGGGAATACCCAGAGCTGAGGTGAAATTCCCATCTGAGCCGCCCCCGGTTGAGGATTCATCCAGCGGCAATCCAATCTCGCGGGCAAGCTGCTGCGCAATGCCAAAAAGGCGGACTGTGCCTTCTGTGCGTTCCATGGGCGGGCGATTAAAGCCGCCGCTGATCTCAATGGTGCATTCAGGATCAAAGGGTTTAAGCGCCGCAAACTTCTGCTTTAACTCAGCGGCATCAGAGGCGCGGACAGCCCGCAGATCAACTTCAGCCCAGGCTTCCGCAGCCACCACATTGCTGCGCGTCCCTCCCTGGATTACGCCGGGATTGACGGTGATGCCGCGAGCCAAATCAGTAAATTGAACGATCTCTAGAAGCTGCCGGGCAAGTTCAACAATCGCACTGCGGCCTTTCTCAAAATCAACGCCTGAATGCGATGCGCGTCCGCGGACCTTCACAGTGATATCGCCCACGCCCTTTCGTGAAGTTTTAAGATGGCCTCTGGGCCCTTGCGAAGGCTCCAGCACCAGGACTGCCTCACAGCCTTTGGCTGTGGCCTCAACAATTGGCCTTCCGGTAGGAGTGCCAACTTCTTCATCGGTATCCAGCAAGATGGTCACAGGCCGATGTGAGATGTTGCCCGCCTGCAAGGCGCGCAGGGCAAAGATCATCATGGCAATTCCGGCTTTCATGTCATAGATGCCGGGGCCAAAGGCGCGTCCGCCTTCCAGGCGAAAGGGCATTTGAGACAGCGTACCCATGGACCAGACCGTATCAAAGTGCCCAAGCAGAAGCACAGGTTTACCCGCGCTGCCGGCAAACTCGGCTTTCAAATGATTGCCTGCTTCAGTTTGAGGATAAAAAGTGACTTTGCCGCCAAGGCGTTCGAGTTCATGCGCCAGAAATTCTCCCATTTGATCCACGGCAGCTTTGTTGTCACTGGGAGATTCAATTTCCACCATGCGCTGGAGAAGGGACATCATCTCCGCCTGGTGCTGCTGGCAAAAGGCAAGATGGTGAATAATGGACTGGTTGGCTGCTCTGGAACTCATAAGCGGTGCAGCCATGATACATGCTTCCATGCCGCTGGATGCAATCTCGTAGTGAACGGCTTTCAGCTATAAAAGAAACGGCAGCCCTGACTTACGAGCTGCCGTTTCCCCGACGAAGGAGCGCACTCATGCGCCATGGAGATTTCTTTATTGCACGTTCACGTTCTCTGTAAGCCTGTATAACTTGCCTGCTGTATCCACCGCCTGGATGGTTACAACATGCGTCCCTTTAGCTGCTTGGACCGGCTGATCAAATGAGGGACCCGTTGACTCCGCTGCCTGAATGCCATCCACAAAAACTTTCATCGAGGTGATGGAAGCTGTATTGAATTGCACGCTGGCTGAAAGCCGGAACGGTGATTCCACATCATCACCATCATTGGGAGTGGTGATATAGACGCCCGGGTTGCACGTGTCGCCTTTTGGCGGACAGCCGCCTTCATAATAAGTGGTGATGCTTACGCTGCTGCTATACACGCCGCCATTTGCGTCCCACGCCACGACCTTGAGAGTATGCGCTCCGGCACTGGTAGTAAGGCCATCAGCAATTACAGCACTCTGCCCGGCGGCTGGCGTCATGTCAAAGTCATCAGCGCTATCGATATAAGCGCGAACGTGAGTGATGGCTGCGTTGCCCTTAAATCCTGCGGCAAATCCCAGGTTCTGAGAGACTACTTGCCCGGAAGCTGGCGCGCAGATCCGGACTCCGACTGCTGAAGGTGGACAGGAAAAAGGCAGATTGCCGGTGACGCTGAAGTTTTCCTGCGCCTGATAAAGCCGGCCCAGGGTGTCCCATGCGTTGATCACCAGGTGGTGCGTTCCATTCGCCACACCGCCTTCAAACAGACTCAGTTCACCGCCTGAGTTCTCAAACACCTGTTTATTGTCGATGTAGACCTTCATGGTGGTGATGGAGCCGGAAGAAGGATTGGCCGCAGCCTCAATGTGAGGCACTTGATAAATCGTGGAGTTGGCGCTGGGCTGGCAAATGGCCAGGCTTCCGCTGGCTGGCGCGGAGCAAGTGGCGAAGGCTGAGGCAGGCAGAAGAAACGCTGCTGCAGCGAACATAAGAGCAATTGTGGTGGAGTGCAGGGATTGATGCTGGTACTTCATAAAGCGATTTGGGACCTTTTGAAAACCTGATTTGTTGATGCAGTGCTCTTCTAAAGAGCAATTCAAAAGCCAAGTAGCTGCTCTCTGAAAGTCGTAACACGCCGCTAAAAAGAGCGAAAAAAGGTCAAGAATGAGCACGCGGATACCAAACCAGAGTAGCTGCTTGCTGCCGGCGTGAAGTGAAAATCATGCGACAAACATGCGCCAGTCATGCGCGTTCCTGAAGTGATATTTGAAACAGCGTGACAATCTTTTATAATTCGCGCTTCAGATGAGCGAGACTATCAACGCGACACCAACAGAAATCGCAGCGCCAGTAGAAAAGTCCGGGCCGTTGGATATTACGCAGATCCAGGCGATACTCCCGCATCGTTATCCATTCCTGCTGATTGACCGTGTTCTGGAGATTGAGCGCAAGAAAAAGATCGTGGCCATTAAAAATGTCACGATCAATGAGCCTTTCTTCAACGGGCACTTTCCGGGCTATCCCATCATGCCCGGCGTGCTGATCATGGAAGCCATGGCCCAGGCCGGCGGAGCAATGCTGCTGACGGAAGTGGAAGATCGCGAAGGCAAACTGATTGTCTTTACAGGAATTGAGAAAGCCAGGTTCCGCCGTCCGGTGGTTCCCGGCGACCAGCTTCGAATTGAAGTTGAGACGCTGAGCTGGAGAGCCGTTGCCTCCCGCATTGCCGTGCGCATGGGCGGAAAGGCATTCGTGAATGGCAAGTTGGTTTGCGACGGAATTGTGAGCGCGCAGCTTGTTCCCATCAATCGCGGGCAGTCCACTTCTGATTCCACGGCTGACGCAAGCGAATGATCCATCCCACCGCAATCGTTGATTCCGGAGCTGTTGTCCCAGAGTCCTGTTCCATTGGGCCGTATTGCATTGTGAATGCGGGCGTGGAACTTGGCGAAAACTGCGAGCTGATGTCGCATGTGGTGATCCATGGCCAGGCGAAAATTGGTTCCAACAACCGGTTTTTCCCTTTTTGCGCCATTGGTATTGAGCCGCAAGACCTGACGTACAAAGGCGAAAAGACCGGAGTCCAGATTGGCGACCACAATGTGGTTCGCGAGTACGTCACTATCAATCGAGGAACAGCAAAAGGCGGCGGCACGACCAAGGTCGGCAGCCATACGCTGCTAATGGCTTATTCCCATATTGGCCATGATTCTGTGATTGGAGACCGGGCCATGCTGGTAAATGGAGCCACGCTGGCTGGACACGTGACAGTGGAGGAATGGGCAGTCATAGGCGCGCTCTGTCCGGTGCATCAATTTGTGCGCATTGGCGCACACTCATATATTGGCGGCGGAACGGTGATCACCAAAGATGTGCTGCCGTTTTCCAAATGCGTGACTCCGCGGCACACACAAACTTATGGCCTTAATTCCGTGGGGTTAGAGCGGCGAGGATTTACGAAGGAGCGGATTCGCAAAATCCATCATGCCTTTCACGTCCTGCTGAATTCCAGGCTGAATACCACGCAAGCGCTGGAGCGGCTCAAATCTGAAGGCGACCAAAATGATGATGTGACCATGCTGCTGCGGTTTATTGAAGAATCAGAGCGCGGAATTATCAAGTAATCAGGCAGCGCGGTCGTCCGGAGGATTATGTGATTCTGCCTTTTCCGGATCGGGAATCTTTACTTCGGGCGTGAGGACTTCCTGAGGTATTGGCGCATTGATTTCCTGAGCAGGAATATCGCTCTTAACATCAGGAGTTGTTTCATTCTGCCTGGAGTTCAGGTCCTGGGGCGCCGCTGGCCCTTCTTTTTTCTGAGCTCCCTCATTTCTGGAAGAGTTCAGCATGGTGTCGGCATAACTTAGATAATGCCGGACGTAGCCCTGTTCATCCGGACGTAGATCGGGATCTACCTGCTCTATCAGTTGCTTTTCTTGCGTGCTCTCCATACCAGGCAACTGGTAACCGCTCCCTCTCTTTTTAAATGGTACAAGACTTTTGCTATCCAGATGATCGGCCATAGTTTGTTGCCTGTTAAAGGTAGGATGCGAAGGGGATTATTAAGATGCCTTACAAAAGGCGCAAATTGGCAGACTGGTACACTGAGGTGGTGACATCTGAGAAAAAACTGGGACTCATTGCCGGCAACGGCAATTTTCCTCTGTTGCTTTTAGATGCAGCTCGCGCTCAGGGCGCTGAGGTCATTGTTGCGGCAATCAAGGAAGAAACGTCGCCTCTGATCGAGAGTCGCGGAGCAGCCGCAGTGCACTGGATGTCACTGGGCCAGCTCGGAAAGCTTATAGATACCTTCAAAAAAGAAGGTGTAAGTACCGCGATTATGGCCGGGCAGGTGAAGCACAAGCAGATTTTTTCTTCTATTCGACCAGATTGGCGGCTGGCCAAGGTCCTGTTCTCTCTGGGAACACGCAACACGGATTCCCTGATTGGCGCTGTGGCCAAGGTGCTGGAGGATGAAGGCATTCACCTGATCAGCTCCACTTCTTATCTGGAACCTTTATTGGCGAAACCCGGTACTCTGACACGGCGAAAGCCGACTGAAGCAGAGCAGAAAGATGTGGAGTATGGCCGTGGTGTGGCAAAACATCTGGCGCAATATGACATTGGCCAGACCGTGGTGATTGCCGAAGCTGCCTGCGTTGCCGTGGAGGCCATGGAAGGAACCGATGCCACGATTCTGCGCGCGGGTGAGATCATGCAAAGCGCGGCGCAGGATGGCGACTCTCTCCTGAGCCGTAAATTGACAGTAGTGAAAGTAGCCAAGCCGAACCAGGACATGCGCTTTGATGTTCCGGTGATTGGACTTAAGACAATTGAAACTATGGCCCGCGCGAGCGCAAGTTGTTTGGCGATAGATGCGGGCAAGTGCCTGTTTCTGGATGGAGACAAGATCATTGCCGCAGCGGATGAGGCCGGAATCACGATTGTTGCGGAAACTCCGGTTACAAAATCCGCGGGCTAGAGTTCTTCTTTCAATTCATTCCTATTATTTCCAAGCAGCTCTTGCATGCATTTTTCAATGCGCCGGGCCCGCGATTCCGGCGTTCGGTAATAAAAGATCGCCATCAGGTGAGCGCGGCGGTGTGATGGGGACATACGGTCCCACTTTTCGCGTGCGCGCGGATTTTGTCGAAACGCCTGCTCCAACATCGGCGGCAAGTCTTTCTCAGCTTCCATGGTCTCCATGAGCCGTTCGGCAATCTGCTGCGCGCGCCGCATGCGAGCATCTTCACTTTTAGGTTCGGCGGTCCATTTGGTGATCCAGTTCCGGGCAGAGCGATTCAGGGACTCATAAAAATTGAGCAGCTTTTTGGATTGGCCAAGCTCCCGAATCAGCTCTTTGGGTACAGCTACTTCGCGCGGTGCGGTATCTGGTTGCAGATGGAATTTCGCTGCAAGCCCGGCCGCGGTCTTTCCACCCTTTTGCATCTTTTTGTTGACCAGCAGAAAATGCCCACCTTTGCCATTTGGAAAAAGGGTGCTGCTAAAGCTGAAACCATTGATCTCACCTTTCACCCTAAGCTGGCCGCGCTTGCCCCAGATTTTGGCGACATCCAGTGGAATACGCACGATGACCCATTGCAGGCCATCCTGCGTGCGCTCCAGCACGGCTTCAAACTTTTTTGCGGTGGTTTTTGCGGCAGGCATCAGCGATAGTCTAGCAAGCCAGGGTTGCCAGAGCTATACCGCATGGAAGCAAATGGAGCGGCTAGTTATCTTTCTTTTTCTTGCCCAGAGAAATTTCTTTTTTAGAATCGCTATTCTGCGTGTTCCGGTTCGTCTGATCTTTTGTTTCGTCACTGACAACACGGTTCTCAAAATCATGCGCAACAGAAGGATTCAGCTTTCCTCCGGTAGTGTTGGGGACTTGAGGAATGTTCCTTCCGCCGGTGGCATTCCGCTGATCGGTAGTGATGGGCATTTCAATGACTTTGTTTTCGCCGTGCGGGTTCGGGCTGCCTTCCGACATATTCTTGCCTGATTTGTTCCCCGTCAAATCTTCTTTGCTCGCTTTGCGCTGTGCCATACGCCTGCCTCCCAGTTCTCAATTGAGATGGTAGAACCGGGCCTGAGGTGGCGCGTAAATCGAGAGCGGCTGATTTTTGAAGGAAAGAGACGGAGTGCTAAGGAAGCCGGTGTTGGAATAGGCGAGAGCGCAGGCTTCTCGGGGCTGCTCACATGCGGGAAGTTCCAGTACATCGTGCCCGATATTACTTCGAATCGATGACACGGCCACCTTGAGAATACAACACAACTACTGTCGTCCCAGCTCACACGGAAAACTTTGGATCACCTTCCACGACTTTGGTCTCCAGCTTTGGTGTCTCGCCTTTACGCCAGAGAGGTGCATGGAATTTGACGCGATAGTTCAGAGGGCCGCCGTCCGGTTGATCGGATCGGTTGACGGGACGCTCAATGCAGACAAATTCAGTTTCCAGAGCGTTGTTGCTGACGCGCACCACTGCATACCCATGCCCACCGATATCGACAAAAGAAAGATGGGGGGCCAGTTGCGGATTGGATTGCTCTCTCGCCTTGTTGATGTCGCCGGACTTGACGTATTCCAGACAGGACCGCACACCATGCCGCAGAAGCATATTGCTCATCGGCTGCGGGGCCTGGTCCTGGGGTCCCTGTCCAATGAAGAGGGGGCGAAGCGGTTCGTCCTTTGGGAACTTGTATTGATTGGCTTCCCATCCTCCCGGGGCTGAAATGGAGCCGGTGACAAAAGCGAGGCCTACCGGTTCAAATTTCTTAGGTGGCAGAGACTTGGCAGAACGGCCCGCCCAAAAAGAATGGAGGTCGCCTGCCACGGTGGCAAAGCCTGTAATCCCGTGCTCCCGGACGAAATCATAGATCTCGCCTTTTTCCAGGAAGGCAGTCGAAACATCGCCGGCCAACGTGAGTGCGTAGCCCTCTCCCGGCCACTTTTTCGCCGCCAGTCCCTCGGGCAGGTTCTGGGGATCAACCCGCTCTTCCAGGGTTGCGGTCGTGCTTCCCCAGATTTTCCACGTTGCCTTTGAATTCTTGAGCTGTTCAAGGAACCACGCTTTTTGCTCGGCTCCTAAGATGCTTTGCGGAGGCTCGTCTTTGCGGAAATTGGGAATCTCCTTTTCTCCCACGCGGATGGTTTGGGGAGGGTTTCCATTGTTGTACTCGCGGCCACCATCCAGAATCTCAATCACTTCCTGTGGGCTGAAAAGGCTGAAATCTTTGTCATCGAGGCCGTCCGTCTCGTGACGAGCGAACGGGTCTTCTGTTCGATAGCTGCGCTCGTCAGTAATGATCAGGTCCAGATTGCGGCCCCAGCGCAAAGTGCGATGGCCCCGTAAGCTTCCGATTGCAGCCAGATTGTTCGGCTCCTGGCCCAGCCCGTGCTCGTCAAATTTTGTGATCGGCACATCCACTACTTTGGGTGGTCCGAAGGTGGCCAGGGAAGGGCCGCCGGACTTGATCATCCGCGCCGGCTGATATTCAAAGAACGCCTGCATGGCTGCGACTTTTCGCGTCTGGGCTGGAAAAGTCTTCGGGCCAAATTTTTGGAAACTCTGCCATCCCTGCCAGCTGAACTCATGGTTGTCCCACATGGGCACAAATGGAAAATGTGCGCGCGCGTCTTGCAGCTCAGGGTCGTGTAGATATGCCTTATAAACGGCGCGATAATCATCCACCGTGGTGGGAATGTGAAAGTCCGCTATTTTTTCGCCGTGCGGATAGCGAACGATATCTCGCACTTGACGTGCGTAGTATGTCTTGCGGTCTTCGGGGTACCAAACCAGCTCATAAATGAAGTCGCCAAGGTGCAGGACAAAGCCCAGTTTTTCCGACTCAGGGGCGCGCTCGTCCTCATAAATCATTCTTCGGTATGCATTTTGCGCACCGAGGTTTGCGTTTTGGCAGCTTACAAAAGCAAACCGAACTGGCCGCGGGTCATTGTCATCAGGAGCGGTAATGGTCCTGCCAATTCGACTGCCATTTCCATTACTGTCAGTAAAGCGATACCAATAGACGCGTGCAGGCTTCAGCCCGCCGACTAGCACCCGGCAGATCCAATCGGCCTCGGCTGAGATTGGGACGCTCTGCTTCGCCACTACCCGGTGAAAATCCTTGTCTTCCGCCACTTCAAGCATCAGGTGCGATGGTTGTGGTTGACCCTCGGGTGCCCTGCGCGTCCACAATAGGACGCTATTGCTGTTAGGATCTCCTGACGCGACTCCCTCCGGAAAGAGATCTCGCCGTTCATGCCATGACACGGTTGATGCGGTTGCGAAGTGCTTTGCCCAGACAGCCGAAGCACTGACAAGCATGGCGGTTTTCAAGAATTGTCGTCTCGTAACAGGAGCCATCTGTAAAGGGCCTCAAATCAAGATTTATCTCTTTAAAGTCAAAGAGTGTTTTTCAATTCGCGCGGCATGCCTCAAGGAGGTGAAAGCCCCGCACCTGCTTCTTCTCTGACGAACTTCAAATCAATTGGTTATCGAGATGCTGGGGCGTGTTCCAGTTCGGGGACATCATTTTCGGCGTGTCGCTGAACCCACGCCCACTCAGAGCCAGTGGCGCGCTAACTAACGGTTGCTGATTTAGCAAAAAGCTCAAAATCGACTACGCGCTTAGAGACCTTCGCTCTCGTCAAACCTAAGCCGCTCAATTTAAGGATTAAACTCACGGCATAGCTGTAAGACTCGCTGAGTTTGCACCAAGTGGTCGGTCCACTTGAGTAGGGAAGCATGGCAGTCACGACCAAATTTTTTAAACAAACTCTAGTTCTTACCAGATTCGGTCCACTGAAAGATCAGGGTGGCGCTGCTGGAAACCGTTTCGGTACCGTCGATCGAAACTGCCACCAATTGCAACGTTGCCGAGCCTTCGTTGCCGATTTTCGGCATGGCGTTAACGTAGTAACAATCACAGCTAATGCGGCCGAGCCAGATCATGTTCTGCGTGCCGCCGCTGGTAGGCTGACGATAGATGTCATAGTACCAGACACTCGGATTGTAGTTCCAGGTGAGCCGCAACTGGGCGCTGCTGCCGTCATTGCTAATCTGAGAATTCTCGAGACTAAAGCCGGTTGGTGCCGCCACATTGATCGGGGAGGAACTGAGCATAGAGATTTCTCCGATGTAGATCGTGTATGCGCTGGCGTTGACCGTGCTGTTCACCTTAAAGCCGAGCGAGAGAGCGGCGAGAGTCCTGCCGGCATAGTTGGAGAGGCTGATGGAGGTCTGCAACCAAGCGCTCGAGCCGCGGGCTGTGCCCTCTGGAGCTTGCACCCAGACGACGGTAGAAGGTGCATCCTGGAAGATGAGTCCGATATATAGATTGGAGTTGCCGCTTTGCCCGAGCAGATAAGTGAGATTGAGCGAATAACTGCTGGCGGAGCCGATCGCGAGATCGGTCTTGAACAGTCGCAGCTCGGTAGGATTATTCGGCCCAAGCTGTCCGGAGACCATCAGCGAACTGCCTCCGTTCCACCCTGTGGTCAGGTCATAATCAGCGCTCAACAACCCAGAGGAGATATTGTCGCTGTTAAAGTCTTTCGTCCACCACTGCCAACTCGGTAGGATGTCCTGGATACCCATGCTGAACCACGGATTTGCGCTGGATACTGCTCCATCAATAAAGAACTGGTCTCCAGTTCCAACATTGAATCGACTCACAAACGGAAAAGAACCTATCACCGACCGTTCAGTGATGTAGTCCGAAACTCCACCGGAGGGATTTTGCGTTGTGGGTGTGTAATCCGCTCCGGGATTGCCGGTGCTGCCGCACCAAAACTGCCTATCAAAGGCGTGCGCGGTCTTCAGTAACGTGGCTAGCGGGGCGGAACTGCCTGTAGCCTTTTGTGCGAACGCAACCGTTTGCCTGGACGGATCGAACAAACCGATCCCGCCATTCGGCGCACTTTTCCCACCTGGGGGGATAACCAGAGCGATATCGTTGGCACTCTCCCCACCCTCAGGGGAACTGGATATGCCAATTTGAGTGCGGCCTTCCAATTCCAATCCAAAAAATGCGGCTTTGAACGCATCCAGATTCAGGCTCTGCGCCGTAGCGGTGGTCTCGCTGACCTGGCTCTGGCCCCACCAATAATTGAGGAATATGCTGTCGCATCCGCCGTCGGTGAGCCATCCCGAATTGTTGCTGTTGAGTTCGTTCTGATATGAGAGGGCGCCAGAAGTCGTGACCGCGTCGTACCACTGCAGGTAGAAGGTCGGGAGCCCTTGTTTCGCTGCCTGCGCTTTCATGGCATTGAGCATCGCCATAAGAGCTTGTACCTGATCCTGCGTGAGGCTTTCCTCGATGTTGAGAAAATAACCGTCAAATCCGAAATACGCTGCGAGATTAACCAGCTTATTGCCTACCGGAAACGAACCATTCCTGGCTTGATAGACGAAACTGTTCGCATCACTGGAAAAATAAGGCTGGTAGATGACGCCGATGCTCAAGGCACCGGTACGATGACAAGTATCGGTATACGCGGTCGTCGGTAGTCCCTGCGCGCCTTGCCATCCGCCAACGACATCTTCGTACTGGTGAATTCGGGGAACGAATACATTGTTTGAATTGGAGTAGCGCGAATATTGGTATTGGCCGGCATTGGCATCATTGGCCACCACGCCTTCGTAGTACATTGAAAGATTGATGACGAGAGGACGCGGATCCAGATTGGAGTGGGCCTGGGCTGCGGCAAACGCTGGAATGCGCTGCGCCAGTGGAACCAGCGAACGAAAATACTTCGCATCCGGGTCATTTGCCGGATCATAGGCAAGGAGTGTTTGTATCTGAGATGCGTTGCCAAATGCTAATCCGGCATCTTGAGAATTGCTGCCCGGGAAAAGCGGCACAATAGATGTGCCACCTGTCTGCGCCAAAGCTTTGACTATTGATCTATTTCGCATGGGTGCTCCCTTGTGTGAGGAACGTCTTTGACCAAGTCAACAATCATACCCCGCAGCTTCCATCCACCGCTCTATAAAAAGCAATCGATGCTGTGGGTATAAACTGTTTACATTTGTGGTTTTATGTTTGCGAAATTCCCATCGGCCTTTATGTCCGCCACTTCCACAGCAGGATCTGGGCAACCAGATTCTCTACCCACTCCTCGCCGAACCTTTAAGCTCTGTCTGCCGGTAAATCGTAGTAATAGGGCCTCTCATCGCAAAGAGGTTTTGGAAGAACTTAGCGATGGCTGGGTGAAGGGCAGAGTTTTGCCTTGAAGGCCGCGCCGACGCCCCCCAAATTTTGTAAGACGACCACGGCCCCGCAATGCCTCAGGGCTTTTTGGGTAGCGGCTGAATAAGTAATTGAAGCTTTGATTATCGTCGTGCGCGATATAATTGTAAGCAAACATTGGCCACACTCTCTATTTCTGTGCTTTTGCCTGAGCACGGGCTTCGCGCTTCTGCCGTGCCCAGCCTTCCTTGGTTGCCTGGCGGGAGCGGCCAAGGGCCAAAGCATCTTCAGGGACATCTTCAGTGATGCAGGAAGCGGCAGCTACATACGCGCTTTTTCCGATGCGGACTGGCGCGACCAGGGTAGAGTCGCTGC
>DASRCD010000130.1:0-2302 GCA_035653315.1 Candidatus Angelobacter sp. | reverse complement strand
AGAAGGTTATAGGAGCAAAAGTTGGGATGAATTCGCCAAGCCGGATGCTCCGCGACTGGATTTTGTATTTACAGTTTGTGACAACGCGGCGGCTGAAGTTTGTCCAGTGTGGCCAGGTCAACCGATGACGGCACATTGGGGTGTTCCTGATCCCGTAGGCGTTGAGGGATCAGACGAAAGAGTTCAAAGGGCATTTCACGATGCATTCCTTATGCTGGATCGCCGTATCAGTCTCTTCCTATGCCTGCCATTGGGCAGCCTGGATACGCTGGCGATTAAACGCGAGATCGACAACATAGGAAAGAAATGAACACCCAGACACAGGGTTGGGCGATTGTGCGTCTGGTGCTCGGTCTGCTCCAAATGTTTGGAGCCGTTTTTGCGGCGGTCCTGATCGTACAAACCGGGCTGAACTCAGTCTCCATCGGCGCAGCAATAGCAACTGGCCTGTTGACCTTGCTGAGTATTTCTTTGTTCGGGGGAATGTTCTCTCTCATGCCCGGCAAGCATGATGCCAGCCGTGGAAGGAAAAGCTGAGTGATGAAAAATAGCCAAATCGCGCTGGCCTTATTGTTAACAAGTGCGCTTGCTGGCTGTACTAGTCCTGAGCAGAGATTCCGTGTACAAGCGCAGCAAATGCGTCGACGCATACTGTTATCAAAAGGCAGTGCATCTGAACCGGCGATCACTCGCACTGGTACGGCATTTTCTGCGACCTGGGATGTTCGCAGCGATCTTAAGCCTGATGTCTTGGAATCCCGGCTGACCGAAATACTGAAACCCGACTTTGCAAGGACAAACAATGAGACCGAGCGTCTATATTACGCAAAATATAACGATGGTGAATCTGACAGAATCGAAGTGACGGTATCTCCGGACGAGAATCACACCATCGCTCATGTTCGTTTCACAATCGCGCCGGACTGATTGCCGAAGGTTCCCCCGCGGGCGTTGATTTCATCCTTATGGCAAGCAAATAGAACCCAAGAGATATGAGCGAAACCAGAAGCAGGATGATGAGCGGAGTGTAAGGCGACGAGGCAGCTTGTATTATCGTAGCGGTAATCAGCGGTCCCGCTGCTTGCGAAATCAATGCTGGTCCTGCCAGTGCTCCCGCAATTGCTCCATAATGCTGCCTGCCGAAAAGCGCCTGCGGTATAGTGCCGCGAACAATGGTTACGATGCCATTGCTCAATCCATAGAGTATGCAGAAACTCGCTGCAATCCATCTGCACTGGCCAGCCAGTATCAGCCCAATGAGTGCGACCGGCAAGATTGAGAGCGTGACTTTTCCAGAGGTTTGCGGCAAAGCGTCTCTTGCGAATATGCGTTCTGCAATTCTCCCCACGACCTGCATAGGGCCAATCAAGGCCACCATTGCAACTGAGGTTGTCAGTGGATGGCCGATCTTTCTCAGGAGCGGAATGAGATGGATTGATAACGACGCAAAGATGAAATAATTCGCTGCAAAAGCCAGGGCCAATTTCCAGAATGCCGGATGTCTCACCGCTTCTTTCAATGTGTAATCACTGCCGGAGCCATCAGTGACTTGTTCTGCATGAACGTGCTTTACGCGGCGGGGCAATAGCAGATGCAAGGGTGCGCAGAGAGCTATCTGCATCAATGCGAAAACGAAGTATGTACGTCGCCAGCCAATGGCATTATTCAGTTTGACGGTTAGAGGCCAGAACACTGTGCTGGAAAAACCAGCAAACAATGTCAGAGTTGCGATTCCATTACGTGCTCCGTCTGCAAGTTCGCGGTTGATTGTTGCGAAGGCTGCTTCATAGAACGTGAGGGACATCGCAACGCCCAGCAGCATCCATGTCAGATAGTAGGTGAGTACCAAATGCACATTGGTAAGCGCAAAGAAGCCTGCGCTGCACAATACAGAGCCAACGGCCATCATCCGTCGGCCTCCGAGCCTGTCCAATGCAATTCCTACCGGAGTAGAAAGCAAACCCGCGATTAAGATGCAAGCAGAGAATGCACCAAATACAATCGCGGGCTGCCATTTCAAATCGTTCTGCACTGATGGCGCAAGGATGCTGAACCCGTAATACAGTGAACCCCATGAGACTATCTGCGTGAAGCCCAAGATGCCGATGATTCTCCATCGGTGCAATTTAGTCTCGGTTTCGGCTTTCACTGGCAGCAGTTTGGCCCACAGCATCCCTTGGGCTTCTCTGCCCGTATGAAGGCGCTGATGAACTTTCCTTCAACTTGAGGGGCGATAGCATCCACATCAATGCCGTGGCCTGTGAGCATCGTTCGGGCATCTTCCACGTTGTACACTCTGGTC
>DASRCD010000129.1:0-4060 GCA_035653315.1 Candidatus Angelobacter sp. | reverse complement strand
GCCGACCAGAATCACCTTGGGCGCCTGCCGCAGGGCTGAGCGCAGCGCCAGGCCGAAGGTAGGCGTGTCACTGTGTAGTTCGCGCTGGTGCACTGTGCTTTTCTTGTGCCGATGAATAAATTCAATCGGGTCTTCAATGGTCACAATATGGTAGGAGCAAGATTCGTTGATCAGGTCAATGATTGCCGCCAGGGTTGAAGACTTTCCTGAGCCCGTTGGGCCGGTCACCAGGACAATCCCATTTTTCAATGTGGCAATGTCTTTCAGCTGCTCAGGAAGAGCAAGCTGCTCAAAGCTGGGAATGCCGGTGGGAATCACCCGCATCACAATGGCGCAGGTGCCGCGCTGCATGAAAATGTTCACGCGAAAGCGCGATTTTCCCGGCACGCTGTAAGAAAGATCGCAGGCGCCCTGGTTTAGCAATAACTCCTGGGCCTTGCTATTGCCTGCCATTAAATCGCGGGCAATGCGGTATGTATCATCCGCCGTTAACACAGAGAGATCGCCAACTTTCACTCCCGTCAATTTGCCACTTAACTCCACTTGCGGCGGCTTTCCGGGTGAAAAGATCAGGTCGCTGACGTTGGAAGAAACCTGGAGCATGGAAGCCAGGATTACGTTTGTGGAAATGGGTGAGCCAGTCTCAGGAACTGCAGAGGGATTTGCATTCATCATAATGACAGCCTTCCGGTACTAACGTGAGTGCCGATCATAATCAGGCCTAATGTTACGGAAAAGATTGCCGGGGTAACTTAAAGCTTTGTTGTTGCAGCGCCGATGTGGTTGCAGCAGTCCATTTCCCTTGCAGTTCTCTCTCTGTCTTGCACACAAATGTAACTTTTCTGCTCTTTGCCCGTATCATTACGGTCTCAGGCTGCCTCAAAATGATGGACTTCCACAGTCTCTACCATAGCTATTCTCCGCAGGTGCACCGCTTTGCGCTGTTTCTCTGCGGAGACTCTGCCCTGGCGGATGACATCACTTCTGAGACGTTCGTGCGCGCATGGACCTCGCGCGGCAAAATTCGGGAAGCTACCGTCAAGGCTTATCTCTTTACCATTGCCCGCAACCTGTACCGCGACCATCTGCGCCGCACGAATCGCCTCACTGAACTGGAAGAATCCATTCCCGATCCAAACGTAGGCCTGGCGACGCGTACCGAGCACAAAGCAGAACTCAATGCGGTGATGGCAGAGCTGCGCCGGCTTTCTGAAGTGGACCGCGCCGCACTGCTCATGCGAGTGCAGGAAGAAATGCCGTATGAAGAAATTGCGCAGGCTTTAAACCTGCCCGTGACCACGGTCAAGGTCAAGGTGCATCGCGCGCGCCTGAAATTGATGCGCGCCAGAGAAATTTTTCAGGAGACACGTTCATGAAACTGGAGCGAGACGTCATTATCGATCTGTTGCCGGCCTACTTCTCCGGCGAAGCCAGCGCGGCCACGCGTGCCCTGGTGGAAAACTACTTTCGCGAAGACCCTGAGTTTGAAAAGTTTGCCCGTCTTGCCAGTGGTCCGCTGGAAAGCCTTAAGGTGCCGCTGGCTGGCCCCGATCCGGAAAGAGAAAAGCTTGCGCTGGAACGCGCCCGCCTGGTAAGCGAAACACGTAATTCTTTTCTCGCCCTTGCGGCATTCTTTACGCTGATATTGTTTTTGTTCCGCGTGGTTGACGGCAAAATCGTCTGGATTCTCTGGAGCGGTTCACCCACACGCGGCATCCTTTTTACTGCCCTGGCCACATTTATGTGGTTAATGTTTTTTTACGTACGCCGCCGCAAAGATCCGCTGCCCTCACGTACCAAATTCCTCTGGATGGCCCTCTTTTACACTGTGCTGCCCTTTTTGTTTACCGTGCGTAACCACAAGATTGTCTGGCTCTTTGCGCCTGAACCCGATGTGGCTTATTTAATGGGCGCTGTTGCCCTTGGCTTGTGGATCATGTATTTCATCCAGCGCTGGAAATACAAAGGCATGGAGCTATAAACTCAAATTCGCAAATCAGGGTGTGGTTGTAATTTCTCCAATGTTGGCCACGGTGTCGCCTTGTTTCATGGAAGGCACGCCGCAGATGTAAAGCACCACTCCCGCCGTGGGAGCATGCGCTTCAAAAATAACTTTGCCAAAGTAGTCCGTCACATAGCCAATCTTCATGCCCGCTTCAATGTATGTGCCGCGCTGCACCACAGGATAAAAAATTCCACTCCGATCGCTGGTGACTGTATCAACCTTGCTCAGCCACACCGGATGTTCCACCATAGTGGGAGTGCCCGGCAGCATCTTTAGATATCGCATCAGGCTGAAAGTGCCGCTCGACAAAGCGGCTACATCCTCAGGCTGGACCGTTCCTGAGTATCCGGCTTCCACCGCGATGGCCGGCTTGCCGCGCGTGTTCGCCGTGTTGTCCAGATAGCGTGAAGCATTGGGGTCTTTCGGGCGGTCGCTCCACACAATAATGTGGTCCAGCCCAAAAGCCAGCACCATGTCATGCGTGGTGGCATCCTGCTTGGAATTGCCGGCCTTCGGCCAGTAGGCGTAAGGACGTAAATTTTCATCCAGGTCGCCGCCGTGATAATCCACCAGATAATCACAACGCTCCACCACCTGCTTTGTGATTGCATAAGACACGCGCTCGGTCTGGGTTCCATCCGGCTTGCCGGGATAAAAACGGTTCATGCTTTTGCCGTCCACCGGATTTACATGCGGCACCTTCTGCTCAAATGACGCTATATTCACCAGCGGCAAAATAATTACCGTGCCGGAAAGCTGCGCCGGATCCAGCGTCTGGATCACCTTTTCCAGCGCAATAATCGACGCATATTCCGTGCCGTGCGCGCCTGAAACCAGCGCCAGCACTGGTCCGGGCTTTGCACCGTGAAAAACAACAACCGGAATAGAAGTTGCCGGGTCCGCTCCTGCTGAAACTTCAAGGAATCCAGTGGCTTTTTGCCCCGGCCCTGCGGTCGCCGTGCCCACGGTGAAAGTGTCTTGTGCTATCAGCTGAGCGCAGCAAAGAATGCTGCCGATGAACAATAAGCAGAAATTACGGCTGAGTTTCATGCGAAGCAGTATAAGACAAAGCAGGCACGGATAGCGGTTGATTGGAAATCTGCACTCAGACAGATGAACCCAATTTCGCCAAACTGAAAACTACACTCCAAGTTGCTGCCAATAGCATTCTTTGAAGCTGGAAGAGGGAAATCAGCTCATTTCACAAATCCCAAAACAAGCGCCGGAGAGTTACGCCCAGGCCCTCGGCCAGCATCTTTATAACTTCCAGACACGGCTCTTTTTTGGCGTTTTCTATATTCGAGACGAACGATTCCCGCACTCCAACGCGGTGGGCTAGTTCGCCTTGCAACATGTTCTTTTCCAGGCGCAGTTCACGCACCCTCGCGCCAAAGCGTTTACGAAATTCCGTGGACACCTCTTAAGGATCAGGTCTGGCGCGTTCATTGTGTTTCTACTATAGTAGATTTAGTACCAAATGCGACACTCTGGAGCGGCAATGGCTATCCGGCTTACAAGCAGCCAGCGGGCAGCAGTTTACAAGCAAATCTTTTTACTCAACCGTTATTTTGATTTGGTTTCTCCAGCAATTAGATGACCTTGCTCAAGCTCGTATTTTGAACGCCCGTAAAATCCGCGAAATGAGTGGCCTTACGCAAGAAGTTCAGTTGGAAATTAACACCCTGCTACTCGGCCCGTTAGATGCACTAGAGCACGAAGATTGGGGTACATTTGGTAAAGTCAGGATCGCAATGGAAAAAAGGCTCAGAGACCCTAACGATGTTTTCATTCATGCAGAACAACGAAGAAAGGAGCTTGCCAAACAGGGACGAAAGTCTCGTCGCAAATAAACTTCCCCCCGCATACTTCAGTGTGTGAGCAGACTGGAAAGGCCTATTATTCTCTGCACTATTCCAAACACCTGCAATAATCGAACATTCAAATCTTCTCCAGCAGCACCGGTACTCCGGGTATGGGCCGCAACGTAACAGAAGGATCGGCCTTTACCGCAGCGGGATCAATCTGCAATTTCAGGCGGAAGCGTTGCAACAGCAA
>DASRCD010000128.1:0-9675 GCA_035653315.1 Candidatus Angelobacter sp. | reverse complement strand
GCAGTTCCACGCGCTTCATGTACCACTGGGAGACGTCACTGATATCAGGATGCGTAAAGGTGTGGTTCCCAATATCGTGGCCTTCAGCGTAAATGCGCTCTGCCAAGCCGGGAAATTTCTGCGTCTGAATGCCAATCAGAAAAAATGTTGCCGGAGCATTTTCCCGCTTCAGTATGTCAAGAATTTTGGGCGTATAGGTAGGATCAGGTCCGTCATCAAAAGTGATGGCGACTTCTTTTTCCTTCCAGCCATACTGTTTGATCTGGTACGGCTGCGGCAACACCGTCATTTTTTCAGCGGTAATCAGGTGTGTATCAGGGTCAAGGGTAACCTCCCGTTCACCTGCGCTGGGCTGGCGTTGAATAATAAGCATTTCGCCATTGCCTTCACGATCCACATCTTCACCGGCGGGAACGGCCCTGATTTTTTCTTCAGCATTCGGTTCGCTGGGATTGTCCCAGATCTTCCAGAGCGAACGGTCTTCCGATCCAAGCCGCCAAAGGGCAAAAGTGCGAATTCCTAATTCGCGCGCGGCACGCATCTGGTTCATCGTGGTAACAGCATCCAGAAACCAGACCTGATGCTGCGTATTTTCGTCAGTATAGGCAAAGTGCGGAGTCATGGAATCTGGATCCAGATCAATATCTGAACCCGATTCGCTGGCGTGGAGCCATGCCTCCTGCACGTTGTTTGTATCGACGTTTACAATGCGCTTCTTCCTGCCGCTAAGGGCCCAGTCATATCCATAACTTCCAATGGCGCAGATAATCTTGGTCCTGGGAATGTCTTTGAGCGCCTGCTTAATATTGCCGATAAACCAATCCTGCGAAGCAACCGGCCCCGGCTCACTGGTGACCTGGTGCTGATCATAGTTCATGATTACCAGCCCGTCAGAGCTGGCAGCCAGTAGGGGATAGTCATAGTCCTTATCAGAGACTGGCACGTTCACATAGAGCCTGAGCCCGCGCGCATGAAGATCGCTGCCAAGCTCTTGCACCAGGGCAAGGAAGCCGGGCTGCGCCTTGATTGGAATTTCTTCCAGATCAAGAGAAGCGCCTTTAAAGCGGTCACTTTTCAGGAAAAGCAGAAGCTGGGAGCGAAAATTCTGCCGCGCCGCCGGATCATTCAAAAAATCACCAACATTGATCCACTCTTTACGGACAGGATCAAAATTGTTGATCAAGGGAAAGACTTCCACTTCCGCCTTTTCCGCGCGCAGGAATGGCATCACACGATCGTCCGTTGAGTGAACAAGCCCATTCTCTATCACTGGAAATGGATTGTTCATGCTGTCAAAGCCCTGCATATTGCCATCCCCAGTGAGCACATGCAGCCACTCAGGAAAAAGAAGGTCAACCTGCGGGTAATATTCTTTCAAGGAGACAAAGCTGGCAGCATCCCAGTTCACGTAATATGCGGCGCGAATGCCTTCATCCGTATTCAGGACCACGTCTGAAGGGGCCGCTGTTGTCTTGCGGTGGGCATTTTTAGTTTTAGGCCGCTTGCGATGCTCCCGCTCTTTCAGAGCGCGCAGGTTGCGCTTCTGCTCCGGCATAAGCAGGTGTGGAAGCGGATCTGCCTCGACGAAAACCGTGATGATAAAAAAGAGGACCAGAGCGGAGATAATTGCGCCCAGAACGCTAAACAGGATGCGCAAGCGCCCCCATCGCTTCCGTTCCGGGTCATAAAAAATAGATTTTGCCATTGAAGAATCGTTAAAAACATCGTAAGCGGCACGCGCTCGCAGGTCAATCAGGCAATCCACCGCACCCTATCACAGTTGATCACCTGCTAAAGTGCCTTTACACTGGCGTTCTTCTTTTCATGAAAACAATCTTAGAAATGCTGCGGCGCAACTGGCTTTTTTTCCTGTTCGCCACTCTTGCCGCCGTGGCGCTGCGGCTTTTCTTTGTCTTCCAATATCCACATCTTTCCGGGGATACGTGGGTTTATGGCGATATTGCTAAGAACTGGCTTGACCATGGCATTTACGGCATAACCGATGACGGCCTGGTAAGGCCCACGCTGATACGACTTCCCGGCTATCCGGGATTTTTGGCGGCCATGTTCACAATTTTTGGCCGCGAACACTACACAGCCGTGATGATTGCACAGGCGATACTTGACACCAATACCTGCCTGGTTATTTCCGCCCTGGCGCTGGAACTGATGAATGTGCGGGCGGCCAAAGCAGCTTATTTGTTAGCAGCGCTTTGCACTTTTACCGCAAATTACGTTGCCGCTCCGCTTTCTGAAACCTTGTCACTCTTTTGCCTTGCTCATGCCTTTTATTACGGCACGCGCGGGCTGAAAGCTCTCAGGCAGGAAACATTCGTCAAGCATCTTTGGCTTTTAACCGGAATGTGGAGCGCCGCTGCCATCTTTATGCGCCCTGATAATGGGCTGGTTTTACCTGCATTGGCGCTCGCGCTGCTGGTCATGTTACTTCGCCAGAAAAATAAACAGCAGGTGATTTATACGGGGATGCTCGTGGCTATCGTAGCCCTGGGGCCGCTTGCGCCATGGACAGCGCGCAACTGGCGCGTCTTTCACGTATGGCAACCGTTGGCATCCCGATATGCCAATGACCCCGGAGAATTTGTTCCACGCGGCTTCAATCACTGGGTGAAGACGTGGATGGCGGATTATGTGTCAGTGGAAGAGGTGTACTGGCATGTATCCGGAGAGCCTATTGACCCGCACAGCCTGCCTGAGCGCGCTTTTGATGGGCGGCCCGAATACGAGAAGACGCTGGATTTAATTTCCCGGTACAACCAGCAGCTTTATATTGATCCAGAAATGGATGCGGAATTTGAACAGCTTGCCCATGCCCGCGTGAAATACAATCCAGGCCGCTATACCATCTGGCTGCCGCCGTTGAGAACCACCGATATGTGGCTGCGTCCGCGCACGGAGATGCTGCCGGTTGAGACTAGATGGTGGGAGTTTTCCCAGCATCCGGGACAAAGCGCTTTTGCCATTTTCTGGGCCGCGCTGAACCTGTTCTTTATTCTTGCCGCGTTGCGGGGCTGGATACAGTGGCGGCTCGGCGTTGCAGGAACTTTCTTGATCGGCTTTATTTTGCTGCGCTCCGCTTTTCTTTCTTCGCTGGAAAATCCCGAGCCACGATACATGCTGGAGTGCTTTCCCATAGTGCTGGCCCTGGCAGGAGGCGCCTTCGCCGGAACCAATAGAAACGAAAATGCCGCAGTAGAACAGACTTCCTAGTAAATCAGCGAACTCTGTAATAGCGCACTGCTCCCAATCCGATACGCACGTTCATATTCCTGTGCGAGTTCCCTGCTCATTCAAACGCAAGAAGAAAGCCCGCCGGTTTGAAGCCGGCGGGCCAGATCAAGGAGCGATCTTTTGGTTAGAAGTTAGAAGGTGAGTCTGCCACCAATGAAGATGGTGCGACCGTTAGCTGCTGTCACTGCAGGATTGGCAAAAGACGTTCCAAATGCATTCTTTCCCGCATCGTCCAGGAAAGGATCCACATTGGCGAAGTTGAAGTGGTTAAATGCGTTGTTGAGCGTCATACGCATTTCAAAGTTGCTCCGTTCACCCAGCTTGATCCCCTTGATCACAGAGAAGTTGGCAAGGTTGGAGGGAGCATCTGATAGTGCGTTACGCGGTGAATTGCCGAATGGTGTACCAAACACCTGTTGGGCAAAGCGCGAGTTAACGATAAAGCGCACCTGGTTTGGAGCAACGGTTGTAATAGTTGGGGTTGCACTCTGCAACGCATTCAGGCTGAGCAGCGTTGTGGGGGCCATGTTCGCGGTATTGCAGATGGCCGGTGTTCTGGTCTGGCCTGCGGCCGGTACTGCGCCGAGGAAGGCCATGCAATAGTCGCCGGCAAAAATGCCCACTGTGTTTTCAGGTGCATTGTTGCTACCCACAAAGGCGCGAGCAGAGTCAACACCGCCGACAAAAGCTGCTACAAAGTTATTGTCGTAGAAGTTTCCAAAGGCCGGAATTGAGAAACCTCCGGTGTTGGTGAGTGCCGCATCGGAGATGCGCGCATCAGCAAGCTGCTGCACTGTATATGGCTGGCCTGAAGCCCAGATATAGTCGGCTGCAAACTGCCAACCACCCAGAATGTGGCCAACAAAGCCATGCTGCTCACGGAAGAATGGAAGTTGTTCCGTGAAATTGACGGTGAAAGCATTGGGAATGTTGAGACCAGAGAGAGAATGCTCAGCGCTGGTGAAGTTGAACGGGTTCTGCGCAAACGCCACGTTGTTGCCGGCGGTGTTTGTGCCGAAGATTTCGCTCACGTTGTCAGTCGTTTTAGAGAACGTATACGTCGCTCTCATGGTCAACTGCTTGAACATGTTGTTTGCACGGAATTCCGCCTGCAAAGCATGGTAGTCGGAATAGGAGGTATTGGTACGTGTACGCAACTGGCCAAGTCCGCAGAATTCGCGGCCTAAGTCCGTTGCCGCCTGACCGGGGGCCAACAGCTGCTGTGTCGCGGTGCAGCCAGTCACGCCTGCAGGAAGCAGGTTCGGGAACACCTGCGCCAGTCCGGGATTGGTGGCAGTACCTACGAATGGATTGCCATCCACCGATTGGAACAAGTTGCTTCCGTGGTTACCGGCATAGCGTACTTCGAATACCTCATTCTTGCCGAGCTGGCGCTCGACCCCGAACGTCCAGCTATAAACGCGATCGGGTTGGAAGTTGTTCGTTACATTGCTCTCGTTAAACGTACGGGGGTCGAAAACTCCCGGAGTCAAAGAGGGCGACAACAGGTTACGAACATTGGGTCCCGTGGGAACGGCTGGCATTGGGTGTGTCGATGCGCCGGCAATGGATTGATTGAACACCTGCGGTGTTGCACTGGCAATGTTCAGGTAGATGTTATAGAAAGCGGGATCATAGAGTTCGCGGAAGCCGCCACGGAAAACAGTCTTTCCATGTCCGGTCAGGAAGTTGTCCCACTGGGGTGAATAAGCAAAACCCACTGACGGTCCAAAGCTGTTCTTAGGAGCCGGCAGTTCAGGGAAGGTCCGAACGCTCAACGGCAGATTGGGATTCCAGAAACCTCCGGAGCCGCTCTCGCGGGCCAGGGTTTCATCGTGGAATAGATTTGCCGGTTGACCGTAATAGGACCAGGTAAGTCCCAAGTTCAGAGTCAGGTTCTGGCTGAGCTTCCAGTCATCGCCTGCATAAAGGAACGTATCGTATTCACGGAAATCGCTGACCGTGTTTCCCTGGGCAACGGTGATTGCGGCAGGAGTGTTATTGAAGAAGTTGGTATAGCTCGTGAATTGATAGATTCCATTAATGCCCGGCAAGAAAACGTTTGGTGAGCGCTGATAGGTAAAGTTCACACCAGCTTTCAACTGATGTTTACCCATTACATAGTTCCAGTTGTCCTGCCCTTGCCAGGTGTTCACAATGCGTCCCTGCGGCAGGTTGTTGGCCGGGCCAAATCCAACACCACCGCTGATGGTGACGGAAGCCAGACCCTGGAGAATGTTTGCCACGCTGGGATCTGTATTGCCGATGGAGTTGCCACCAAACCCAACATTCAGGCGGCCGAAAGCGATGCGGCTTTCATTCACCATATGCGATGAGAAGTTGTGGGTCCAGCTGGCGAGGGCGCTCTGGCTCAACGCCAAAACGTTGACGACATAACCCGCGGCGCCGTTATCCTGCGTGTTGAAGTTGTTGCCGCGGTTGAAAAGGAAACGCGCCATGATGTTGTCGTTTCCGCTTACCTGGGCATCAACTTTTTCCACGAAATCGTATCCATGGAAGGGCGTTCCTAACACACGGGTTACACCTGCAAAGTCATTGTTGATATTGGCGGCGATGCCTGAAGTAATTGCCGCACATCCGGTGTTGGGAACCAGCGTTGCAACCGGACGGATTGAGGGATTGCCTGCTGTAATGCCCCACGGTCCAAAATTAGCCAGAGCGGCTACAGCTGCAGCCTGATTGCCGGTCGGGAAGCAAGCAGACAGCTTTGCCAGACCTTTTGGAGTGGGTGTAAGCGTTGAGGTGGTGTAAACAGTATTGGCTTCAATAATCTGGTTATCGAATCCGAAGAATGAGAACACTTTGTTCTTCATAATCGGACCGCCAATAGTGCCGCCACTGAACTCGTTATTGCTGCGCGGTGGGCCACTGAACGGGGTGGTTGTTCCCGGTTGATTGGTGTTCTTCTGGGTATTGCTCAGCGCATTCAGATAGGAGCTGTTTTCATATCCGAAGATGCTACCGTGCCAGGCATTGCCGCCGCCTTTGGTGATGATATTGACCACGGAGCCGGCGTTGCGGCCATACTCAGGACCAAAGTTATTGGTCACAATCACGTATTGCTGCACGAATTCTGTGTTGGAGAGAAACAGTCCAGGTCCACCGACGCTGTTATCGTTGTTGTTCTGTCCGTCAATTTCCTGGTCATTGTTACGGCCGCGGAGACCATTGCTGGAAAAGCCGCCGCCATTGGTGTTGGAAAAGTTGTCGCTGCGCGTGGCCACAACGCCAGGAACAAACAAGGCCAGACGATCAAGACCTTCATTTTCCTGAACTCCGGCAAAGCTAGTTAGCGTGGTGCCTGAGAACGTGCTGCTTACCTGGGCTTGCGTGGTCTCAATGAGTGGAGCTTCCGCTGTAACTTCCACGGTGGTGGCGGCTTCACCAATGGACATGTGCACAGCGCCTAGTCCTGTATCCCTTCCGGCACCGACAACAACACCCGCCTGGGAGGTTGTTTTAAAGCCTGGTGCGGAAATGTCAACGGTATAGGTACCGATTGGCAGCAGGTTCAGGCGATACACACCTGCACTGTCTGTTGTAGTGGGGAAAACAACCCCTGTTTCTGTGTTCTTGGCTTTTACCTGAGCACCGGCGACAACCGCACCCTGTGGATCAGTCACGGAACCCGAAATTGAGCCCTTCGCGACCTGTCCAAAAGACGGGATGCAGAATACCAATGCCAGCGTAATCGCGAAAAACGACGCGATGTAGCGCAGTTTATTCATTCTCTTCTCTCCAATTTGGTTGGTGAACAAAGGCAGGGCATTCCCTATACAGCTGATTGATTTTTCTTGAGCCCCACGCTTGTCTTTGTCCTTTCGTAACCGCAATCAGAGTTCCACAATAAGATTTGTTTAGAATCATTAAGTTGGTGGGGTTA
This sequence comes from Candidatus Angelobacter sp., assembly GCA_035653315.1. Classification (GTDB taxonomy): domain Bacteria; phylum Acidobacteriota; class Terriglobia; order Terriglobales; family Acidobacteriaceae; genus Angelobacter. The sequence continues at coordinate 2,522 of DASRCD010000128.1, read as the reverse complement.
GGGTGGGCTACATTCCTTATTTACGTATTTTCAACAATTGCAGAGTTCCAATTTTGGAATACTTTTGTGCTAAGTAGTCCTCTTTAGAACTTATTAAAATTGATCTTAGTTCTTACCATCTATGTTTAAGGCTTATAATGGATTGTCTTTTCAAAATGTGGTAACTATCGTTCAGATAGCATGATTTCTTGGGGGAGATCATTCCGGGTCGCTGCATTCTTATGTCTGGCCATACCAGCCTGTTCCTGGGCTGGGGATGCCAATGACAGGGTTGACGTCCGCCCTCCAGCCGCCACACGTCAACTGGAACCTACTTACAAAATTCAGGCTGGCATTGATGGGGAGATCTATCCAGTTTTTGCGAATTACGCATCATTGCAGCGCCAAAATGAACGAACATTCGGCGTGGTTTCAGTCACGATTTCGAATACCAGTGAAACGTCGCTTCATCGACGCGTAAGCGTGAATATTCCGGGCTGGAGCGATGAAGAGATTCAAACCGCTGAAATTCCACCTGCCGCCACGCGCACTTTGCTGTTTGCGCCTTCATTTCTGCCCCGGTTTTATAAAAACCATGAAATTACAGCCGCCACAGCGCATGTAGTAATCAGCGATGCAGGTTCCGGCGCTCCTTATGAAACCACTCTTCCGGTGCGCTTGCGCTCTGCAGAAGACATCTTCTGGGGCAACAGCTTTAAATATGCCCCTTTTATTGCTTCATGGGTTACGCCCCATGACCGGCGGGTAGAATCCGCCCTGGTCCGGGCCAAGCAATTTGTCCCTGACCATCGCCTGCCCGGATATGAAAACTGGAAAAATGCCGCACAGCAGGAGCAGGCCACTTATCGCCAGGCAAAGGCAATCTTTACCGCGCTGCACCAAATGGGGCTTTCCTACGTAAAGAGTTCCGTAACGCTGGGCGACCATAAAGGCGTGAGTGAACGGGTGCGCATGCCGCATATGAGCCTGAGCCAAAACAGTGCCAACTGCATTGACGCGGCGGTGATGTACGCCTCCCTTTTTGAAAACCTTGGCATGGATGCCACCGTGGTCATTGTTCCCGGACATGCGTACGTCGGGGTGCGGGTGGCGGAGGGTTCGCCTAAATTCCTGATGATTGATGCTGCCTTGACCGGCCGCACTAATTTTGAAGCCGCAGTGGCCTCTGCCCAAAATGGCATGCTGCGCCATGCGCCGGCCACAATTACACAGGTAATGGTTGAAAAGGCCCGTTCTGAAGGCATTTATCCCATGCCTTTGCCTTAATTTCAGCAACCTCGCCTGGGTTTTCCTCATCCTTGTGTCGTATATGTCACTCCCTCGTACAAGACAGCCTCTTGACAATGGGCGAGATGGGCTTAAAATACCCGCAATTCGTGAGCAGGCAATGGCAGAAGTACGCCTTGGTCCGAATATGAACCCTAGTCAGAATTCATCATCCATCTCGAGACGTCCTCCCGAACAAGTGTATATGGAGAAGACCTGCAGGCACCCGCGTGTGCGCGTTGTTGCGCGCGATGAAGATAGCGAGTTCGTTGAATGCCAGGAATGCGGCGATGTTTTTGATTCCAGCGAGTTCAAAGACATGGCCATTGAAGAAAACATTGAGCCTGACGAGGCTTAAGTTACTGCGCGTTGGCGATCAGTGAAGTTCTAAATGGTGCGGGCGATTTTCTGTCTGTTCACGTTCTGAATATTTCCGCGCTCTGACCGATAAGACAGCTAGTTGACAAGTTCTGTGCCCATCTATGCCCTTGCTTGCTCTTATAGTTGACGATTCCATGCTTATCCGGCATACCATTGGCCGGACCATGGAGAAACATGGATTTCGGGTTGAAATGGCCAGCAATGGCATGGCCGCGCTGGAAGCGCTTAAAAATTTCCGACCTGACGTTATTTTCACCGACCTGCAAATGCCCAAACTCAGCGGCGAAGAGCTGATTAATTTGTTAAAGGGCAATCCGGAAACCGCCGGCATTCCGATTGTGGTGGTGGCAGCCAAGCCGCTCTCCGGTGACGTACAGGAAGAACGCGCCCACTCCGTGATCTACAAAGACATGAATATTGAAGTGCAATTAAAGCGCGTAGTGGAAAGTTTTTTCCCCGGCAAAAGTGAGACAGCGGATTAGCTGCTTAACGCAGGGCAAGCGATGCTTCCGCTGAGAACTCCGCTCCGGCAAAATCACCGGCCCATAACTTGGGAAAAGCTGCCATAGCGATCATTGCAGCATTGTCAGTGGAAAGCTTGCGTGAAGGAAAATACACAGGCAGCCCATTCTTTGCCGCTTCAGCAGCAAATGTTTCGCGCAATTCGCTGTTGGCGGCCACCCCTCCTGTCACAAAGAGAGTTCTCGCGCCGGCCTCGCCAGCGGCTTCAAGCGTTTTTTGCACCAGGTCCTGCACCACGGCCCGCTGGAATGAAGCCACCAAGTCCAGGGTTTTGTTGTCGCAGAGCGGAAGAATGCTTGCAGCATTGGGCTTGGAAATATTTGCAATAGCTTGTTGACGGGCGATTACGGAAT